>JAJYGB010000619.1 GCA_021785235.1 Bacteroidota bacterium | reverse complement strand
CCGATCACTTTGTTCCCCCAATTGACCCGTGTTATTTCTCTGCCACTACAAGCATTTCGAAATCTTCGGTAGTCAGCCGATCGTCACGACTGAACTTTCCGAGTCTCGCCCCGAATATCTCGACAGTACGGAAACCGAGCGACTTCAACATCCAGCTGATTTCGCTGGGGACGTAATATCTCTCTTCGCAGGCCAACTCTTTCGGGTTTCCGAGATCGTCCACAACCTTCGTGATGCTGTGTTCGCGAAAAGTCATAAGGTCGAAGCTCATCGCTTCAGTTGCCGCGTTTCCTTCCTTCGCGTTTGAGTCGATGAAATCCTTCACGGAATGAAAGAGAGGGAAGAGTCCGTTCAGCGTCGTGAATATCAGCTTGCCTCCGCCTCGCAGGGCTTTCGCCGTGCCGGCGAGGATCTTGAAATTCATCTCGTCGGTTTCCATAAGGGGGAACGCTGCCTCGCACAGCATCATAACGAGGTCAAACTCGCCGACGAAGGGCAAATTCCTTGCGTCCTCTTTCCGAAAAGTCACATTGACTCGCTCGCCGGCTGCCTTCTCACGAGCCCGCGCGAGCATCGAATCCGAGAGGTCGACGCCAATCACCTGGTAGCCCCGCCGGGCGAGCTCGATGGAATGCCGCCCCGTGCCACAGCCCAGGTCGAGTATCTTCAGTCGCTTGTTTCGGCCGATTTCATCTTCGATGAAATCGCACTCGCCCAATGTCCCTTGCGTGAATGGCTCTGCGTCGTACTTCCTGCCGTAGTTCTCGAACAGGCTTTCATACCATTGCTTCATTTCGCGTCCTCCTGGAAGATCATGTTGATTGATTGATGGAAATGTGGAAAGGTGCTTCGGAATGCGGGTGGGAACAATAATGGTTAAATTTAGCCAGGGTGAAGGAGGATTTCAACCACGTTGATGACGAGCGGCTACAGCCCCAGGACTCAAACTATCTGCTGACTTGTTTCACCGACATGTAGGCGCGTTTGAAGCTGGTGGCAGCGTCGCGGTGAGCAACTACAGGTGCGGAGTAGTCCTTTCCGATTATGACGCCGAGCTCTTTCTGCAAAACCGCACTCATCCTGGAGGGTTCGTGAATGTATCTTGACGGAACCTGGCGCAGCTCGGGAACCCAATTCTTTATGTACGTCCCGTCGGGATCGAAGCGCCGCGATTGAAGCGCTGGATTGAAAATTCTCAACGGCCTTGGATCCACACCGGTCGATGCGGCCCACTGCCAACCGCCGACGTTGGAAGCTTTTTCCATATCGAGGAGTTTCGTCGAGAAATATTCCTCGCCCTTTTTCCAGTCCACGAGCAAGTCTTTTGTCAGGAACGACGCGACGACCATTCTCACGCGGTTATGCATCCACCCTGTGGCGTTAAGCTGCCGCATGCCGGCATCCACGATGGGAAAACCGGTGCGCCCTTCTTTCCATGCGGCGAATGTCATCGAGTCGAACGACCAATTGAAACCATCGAACATCCGGCGGTAATTCCTCTCAGCGGTGAAAGGGAAGTAATAGAGCACCGACGTGTAAAATTCCCTCCAAACGAGTTCGTCCACATATTTGGCCATCGCTCTCCTCCCGTTTTCGTCCGCGTCAAGCCAGGCACCGCGGAGATCCGCGTACATCCTGACCGGAGAAATGCACCCAAATCTGAGATAAGGCGACATCATGCTCGTACCGTTTGCGGAAGGGATGTCCCGCAGGTTGTCATATTTATTTAAGCCGTCACGCAAGAAGGAATTCCATCGGTTCCGCGCGGCCGTTTCGCCCCCGCGCAGTGCAGGATTGTTTATGAGTGTTTTCCGGCCGAGAGCGTCCGCTCCCGGTATCGGATCGCTGGCGAGCCGGAGCGTGTCAAATCGGGAAGGCGCACCGGCTGCCTTTGGTTTGTCCAGCTTCCGCCACTTCGTCGCGTAAGGAGTGAAGACCGTGTAAGGGCCGCCTTCCGCGGTTCTTATGTCATCGGGAGGATGTACCACGACATCGTCGAAGGCTTTCACCTCGATTCCGAGCGACTGCAGTAAGTCCGTGGCCTGCCTGTCTCTGCCGAGCGCGGTTGGTTCGTAATCGCGGTTGAAGTAAACGGCCTCGGCCTTCGTTTCCCTGGCCAGTCTCGAAAGTGCCTCACTAAGGCGCCCCCTTCTTATGATAAGTCTGCCTCCGAGTGTTTCGATGCTTTGGGAAAGGTCACGTAAGCATTCGGCCTGGAAGTCGAAGACGGCTCCATCGCTTTGGATGCCCGCTATCAGCTCCGTATCCACTACGAAAAGCGGAATTACGGGAGAACCGGATGACGATGCGTGGCAGAGTGCCGGGTTGTCATGAACTCTCAGGTCGCGCCGGAACCAGCAAATAACCGGACGCTTGTCCGTATCGATTAATGCCATTCGAATAATCCTCGCCGGTTAATCGGAACTTGCTTTTGCCGGGGTGGTATGCCCGGGAAAATATCGAATCGGGACCATGAACAGGAACCCAAAGTTGCCGCGTCCGCGATGATGGTCAATGGACGGAATGAACCCGTTCTCGATGCTCCTCCCGAGCTTCATGGGGCCGA
>JAJYGB010000482.1 GCA_021785235.1 Bacteroidota bacterium | reverse complement strand
GTGCGCTGTTCCGACGGAAGCATGTCCCCGACGAAGGCTCTGAATGGCTCCATCGATATGTTAATCGAAGTGTCCATTATCCAGAGCATCCCGGCAGCGATCCAAAGAAGAGGAGAGTTGGGCATGATGAAGAGCGCTATCGAAGCGAGTATGGCTCCCGACAGAAAATACGGACGGCGTCTGCCGAGCCACCCCCATGTCTTGTCGCTCATGTGTCCGATTATTGGCTGGACGACAAGTCCGGTTATCGGTGCCGCGATCCATAATATAGGGATCGCATCGATCTTCGCTCCCAATGTCTCGAATATCCTGCTGACGTTGGCGTTCTGAAGGGCGAAGCCGAATTGTATGCCCAAAAATCCGAAACTCATATTCCAGATTTGCCAGAAATTGAGACGCGGTTTTTTCATCCCTCAATCACCCTTTCGCGGCCGGTAATACGATGTTGGGCCGGAAGTACTTAACCCAGCCTGCCCGTGGATACAACTGCGGAAGGGCCAGGATTTTCCCGCCGAATCCCATGAAGCGGAAGGTGAGCATTTGAAACGGCGTTACCTGAATTGCCAGCACCCTCCGCCAGAACACCTTGACGTTCTCCTTCTCCGCCATCTTAGCGATGTACTTATCCAGAACCTTTCTCCGTTCCTGAGTGAGAAACATTTGCCTGGCAATTTCGATGCTGTTCTCGACAACCGATCCGCTGACCGAGAGCTTCTTGTCGAGAAGCTGATACAGGTAGAACTTACCATGGTCCTCGACCGGTCCGTAGACGTCGCCATCCTCCAGGCGGGAAAGGACTCCTCCAATTTCGCCGAGGTTATAAGCGTCGACCCAGTTTGCCGTCGTGTCTTCCCCGATTGATCTTTTGTTTTTCTCTTTGTTGAGTTTGTCGTAGATGGAAATCGCTTCGTTGATATTGTTCGTAACGACGATATGCACTTTCAGCTTTACAGCCTTCAATACTTCGTCGTGATGCTTCGCGAAGAAAGTATTAACCTGATTACTATCGACCTTGACGGTATCCATTATTTCATTCGCCATCCGGTGGGCTCTGAACGCGCGGAGGACCATGTCCACATTGTGCCTCACCTCGGGTGAATTCTGCAGACCGAGTTCGCGCGCGCGTTGTACCAGGAAATGGTTCTGGGAGATGAATCTCAGCGAAGAGTGGAGGGCGAAAGTAATCGCCGGAAGCGTCGTATCTTCGGACACGAACATCGCCATCGGAAGCCTCTGGAAGACCTGCGAAAGAGTCAGATCACCTCCGGGAAAAGTTAGGAACGGCTTATCGAGATCGGCCGAAAAATCTTCCCCAAGCCGCACAAGGTTCTGCGGGTAGAGCTGATAGCCGGAACTTGAGACGAGTCGCTTTTGATTCTCGAATATCTTCTGAATGTCGTAGACCAGCGGTCGGAAAACATCGTAATTGACATGGACCACGATGCTTCCCATTATCTTTTCAATGTATTCGTTCCCAAGCTCCGCCTGCTTCCTGCTCACAAGTATCTGTCGGATTCTTTCCCACCTCGCGTCGAGCGGTCCCTTTATGAAATACTGGTTAAGCTGCCGCCCAAGAACCCTGAAAACGACGAGGCCGTCCACCGTGGGAGTCGGCTTTGAAATAAATCTCCTCTTCTGGCCGAAGAAGGCATTTTCAATCGCCGACGTCGATTCGCCATAGGGAATTTCAAGCGTGTCGTGACGTATGTTGAGACTCTTCGCGAGGGAATAGATATTCGGAGCACCCTTGCCATGAAGCGCCCAGTAGAAACTCCACGCGGTCGACTTGTCATCGGTAAAATAAAACGCGTCGACAATATACTTGTAAATAGAAATCTTGAACCCGTGAAGTATCTCCTGCTTCGTTACTTTCGCGTACGGCATGACTTCTTTCCGGAAGAGTGCGTCTCTCATGAATACATCTTGCATCTCCTCCTTAACGAGTTTCTCTGCCGGTGTGACGGGGAGATTCGAATGGAGCGCCGCCTGCGAAAGTAGCTTCTCCGCGATCATCGAATAGAGAAATTCGCGCTTCGTCTCGGCGAGCATCGTCGGATCATCCTTACCCGGATAGAGAGACATCTCGAACCTGGCGCGGAACTCCTCGCCGGTTATCGGCATGCCATTTACAAGCGCGAGCGTATCGGGTCCCGCCGGTTTATTGGCCGCTGAACTCACCTTGGGAAACAGTAGTGACGCTACAAACAGCGACGCGTACAAGGAAACGAAAAGCGCTCTTCCCTTGTGTCGTTTCATATTCACACTACCATGGCACGCATTTAAATTCAATTGAACAGTCCTCTCTATAGTCTTTTCGCTAAGCATCACTTTATCATCATCATCTTGTTGATTAATACGCGAGGTCCGGCAGTCAATTTATAGAAATAAACTCCTGATGCCAAATCACTTCCGTTAAAAATCACATCATGGATACCTGAGCCCTGTTCAGAATCGACCAGAGTCCTGACTCGCTGACCGAGAGTGTTGTACACAACGAGTGCGACATGACCTTCACGCGGCAGCGAATAGGTTATGGTGGTCGACGGGTTAAACGGGTTTGGGTAGTTCTGAGAC
>JAJYGB010000602.1 GCA_021785235.1 Bacteroidota bacterium | reverse complement strand
CGTGTGAAGCATATATCGCTGCCGACGTCGCGGAGCCAATCGCGCCGCCGGTGAAATAACTCGTCATGTATGCTGTGGTGAGCCTGCTCCTGGCCTCCGGTCTGAGGCGGTATATTTCGCTCTGATTCGTGATATGCGTTCCCTGCACACCGGCATCGAGTATTAGAATACCGATGATGATGGGGAAGATGTGCGTGCTTCCTGGGATCATCAGGATGAAGGCGATCACGTTTATTAAAAGGAGCACGATCGTGGTTCTGTTGGCGAATCCCTTGTCGGCGAGCCGCCCTGCGACGTTCGCGGCAATTGCTCCCGCCGCGCCGACCAGGCCGAAAAGACCGATGATTGCATCGGAATAATGGTACGGTGCCCCTGCCAGAAGAAATGTCAAGCTTGTCCATAAGACGCTGAAGTCCGCGAATACGAGCGCGCCATATACCGATCTCAAGCGGAGAGTCTTTTCCGTCCTGACCAGGTGTCCGATTGAATGCAGAAGCCGCGGGTAACTTATGTCGAGACTGTGTTCATACTTCGGCAGCGATCTCGCGAGAATCACAGTTAGCACAAGTGTAAGGATTGCGGCCAGTCCGAACACCGCCCGCCAGCCCGCGACCTCCGACACCAAGCCTGCCACCGTTCTTGCGAAAAGTATCCCGAGAAGGGTCCCGCTCATCACCTGTCCTACCACTTTGCCTCGCTCGTGATCCATCGCAAGGGTGGCGGCGAACGGGACGAGTATCTGGACTACCACTGAAGTTACACCAACAATCAGTGAGGCAACGAGGAAAAAGTGTATCGTAGGCGCTACCGCCGCGATTACAAGCGCCACGAATATCAGAAGAGAAATGGATACGATCAGCCTCTTCCGTTCGAGCAGGTCGCCGAGCGGGACGATGAAGATAAGCCCGATGACGTAACCAAGTTGCGTGAAAGTGACGATCATGCCCGCGACGGTGGTGCCGACGTGGAACGCTCCTCCGATTGTGTCGAGCAGCGGCTGTGCCCAGTACAGGTTCGCCACGCTGATACCGCAAGCCACGGCCATGATGAAAACGATCTTGCCGCTTAGTCCGCTCGCGCCGTCCGGTCTCTTGACGTACAAATTGTGATGCGGATTATCTAAATGCCCTGCGCTGTTCAAACGAGTTTATTTTTGCCTTTAAGCATGAGCCCATTCCAATCCTATCTTCAGCTTCTCAAAAGGACCGGGGAGGGGGGATTTGTGTGATCGAGTAGGTCAGTCGTTATTCTATCATTCCAGCGCCGCCGTTTGCAGGTGCCTCTTCAACCTTTTGGATGTTTCGCGGAGATCGCGGCGCTCCCAATCTGTCGTAGGCGCGGTATGAATCGCCGAGGATCTTTGCCAGGTGCTCGACATGTTGGCCTGTCCCCTGCACGATCTGCATGTTACAAGTCCCGCAAGTCGTAACCACTGAATCGATCTTCGCTTCTCTGATTTGCTCAAACAAGTTCCCGCCCGCTTTCATAGACATATCATAAAACTGCTTCTTTAGTCCGAACGTTCCCGCCATGCCGCAGCAACTGTCCTCCTGAAGCTCAACGACTTCAAGACCGGGAACCAGCTTCATCAAGGCTATCGGCTGGTGCACCACATTCATTGGAGTGGAATGGCAGGCGTTGTGGTACGTGACCCTCTTTTTCACCTCACCGAAGTTCATATTCAATTTTCCTTCGTCCGCAAGCCTCCAAAGGTAGTCCGCAAGGTCAAAAATATGATCCGAAACCAGCCTCGCGTCCTCATTGCCGACGATATCCGGGTAATCTTCCTTCAGCGCCAGTCCGCAGCTTGGGGCGGATACAATTATGTCAAACCCCTGCCGGACATAATTAGCGAGTTCGGCAACGTTCCACGTGGCGTCATCAACTACAGCGTCTCTATGGCCAGTGGTTATCTTTGCGATGCCGCAGCAGCGCAGGCTGTCAAGGACGCGAACGTCTATGCCGTTGCGCCTGAGTATCTCGATTGTGGAGAGCCCTTCGCCCATCGGGTCATTGAAGTTCGCAAAGCATCCCGAAAAATAGATTACTCTTCTTTGTGCGTCCGGAGTATCTCTGTTTATCCTGACTCGTTTGTAAAGAGGTTTATGAAAATGAGGGAGCTTACGGCGGCTGTCAATTCCGAAGAATCGCTCGAGCGGCTTTCGGACAACGCTCATGCTAGAGGCGATATTTGCGAGCGTCGGCGTGATCGAGGCTAGGGCCGAGAGGGTGGGGAGCCTGTCAATAAACTTGTCCTGGGCCTTCGGCTCCGTCTTTTCATGGAAAGTGTTTTTTGCCTCGATTACAATTCCCGGGATGTCTATTTGTGTCGGGCACTCGGTTAGACACATCTTGCAGTTGAAGCAGTAGTCAAGAACACTCTTGAAATCTTCTTTTTCCAGGTAAGAGGCGTCGAGGTCCCCGCCGATGATCGATCGAAGTATGTTTCCTTTCGCTCTCGGAGTGGCGCGTTCGTCGAATGTGACTAGAGCGGTCGGACAATAGCTAAGGCATGTCCCGCAGCCGTGGCACTTTTCTATTTCGTGGGCTGTCGACTCTTCGTCGAGCGCAGTTCC
>JAJYGB010000508.1 GCA_021785235.1 Bacteroidota bacterium | reverse complement strand
CATAATTAGGACAATAGAGGACATCCAGGCAGATTTGTGGGTAGATTTGGACTTGTTTCACGTATGTAGTATTTTGGTCCCATTGTTTTGAGCATATGGAACTGAAGATCAAAGACATTGTCGAGCTGCTGCAGGTCAACGAGAAGACGGTTTACCGATGGATAAAGGATAAGAAGATTCCTTGTTACAGGATAAATCACCAGTACAGATTCAATCGCGCCGAGATTAACGAATGGATACTCAGCAATAAGATAGAGCTTTCGTCGTCGCTGATAAATCTCGGACTCGGGGATCACAACCTTCCGAGGCTTCTGGAGAGCGGCGGGATTGTAGCCTCGATTGTAGGTGATAACGTCGGGGAAGTAATCACGAATGCCGTCGAACTTATTCCCACGCCGCCGGGTCTGAAAAAAGAAGATATCGTACTCGCCTTGATGAGGCGCGAGGAGCTCATGCCGACAGCAGTTGGAAAAGGGATCGCGATCCCTCACCCGCGCAATCCCATCGTGACCGACCCAAAGAACGCGAGCGTGTCGATATGCTACCTCGAACGTCCGGCAGATTTTCACGCGCTGGATGGCGAGCCTGTCCACACCCTTTTTATCTTGTTCACGGCCACTCCCCGTATGCACCTTGAAGTGCTCTCCAAGATTTCTCATCTCTGCCGGAGCGATCTCTTCCTGGAAAAGCTTCGTGCGCGGGCACCCAAAGATGAAGTGATAAATTTCATCCGGGAGAAGGAGAAAGAGTGGCGCTCGAAGGAGTCTACCGGGAATGACTGATCTCCTTTTCGGAGCGGCTCTGATATTTGTCGGGGGGATCGCGGCGATGTTCGTCCCTGAAAAAGCGAAGGCCTGGGCCTTTGTGCTATTCGCCGCTGTGGCCCAGTTCGTCATATTGCCGGCGGCATTGAAGGTCCTACTAAACGGGCAACAGCTAGCTCTTCCACTCTTTCTCTCCGAGCCGATCGGTGAGGCATATCTTCGTCTCGATCCGCTTGCAGCCCTTTTCGTTATTGTAACTTCAGCCGGTTCATTTCTCACGCCGATTTATTCCATCGGCTACATGAAGATGTACCATGACCGCGGGATGTCCCTTTCGTCGCATTTCTTTTTCCTAGGCGTGATGTCCGCCTCAATGCTGCTAGTGGAGGTGACACAGAACGCTATCCTGTTTATCATCGTGTGGGAAATGATGTCGACGTCGTCTTTCTTTCTGGTGGCATTCGAAAACGAAAACGAGGAAGTCCGGAGGGCGAGTCTTTACTATTTCATCGCTATGCAGGGGGGGGTCGCTTTTCTGATAGCGGCATTTGCGTGGACTTCGGCCCTTTCCGGTTCCTTGGATTTCAACTCTTTCTCCTCGGTTTTGGATGGGCACGGAAGTGTGGCGATCCTCTTGTTCGTTTTGTTCTTCATAGGTTTTGGCACGAAAGCGGGATTCGTTCCGATGCACACTTGGCTTCCGAAAGCGCATCCCGCCTCTCCGACGGGCGTTTCGGCGCTGATGTCGGGAGTGATGATCAAGACCGGGATATACGGCATCCTTCGAATACTTCTTCTTACCGGCATACCTGATTACAGACTTGCGTACGGCGTATTCTTTGTCTCACTCATCACCGGTATTTATGGGATCGTCAACTCAATCGCCCAGGACGATATAAAGCGACTTCTCGCATATTCGAGTATAGAGAATATCGGCATCATCGGTATGGGGATCGGCGTGGGAATGTTGGGGCTCGCCTACAACAGCCCATTGATAGCGATGCTCGGCTTTTTTGGCGCGCTGCTTCATATCGTCAACCACTTCACTTTCAAGAGCGTGCTCTTCTATGGAAGCGGTGTTGTCTATTCTCAGACTCACAAGCGCGACATGAACCTTCTCGGCGGGCTGGGCAAGTATCTCCCTGTCACGTCCGCTATGTTCCTCGCAGGTTCGCTGGCGATATCCGGCGTCCCTTTCTTCAACGGCTTCGTGAGCGAGATTACGATCTATCTCGGAATGGCTAGGGGGCTCTCGCAGGACTCGATCTCCGTCGTCGTTGTGATGCTTCTGGGCTTTGCGGGACTGGCCTTCATTGGCGCGATGGCGCTTTTAAGTTTCACGAAAGTGTACGGAATAACATTTCTGGGATTGCCGCGAACGGAATATCACGCCACGCCGACGGAGAAAGAGCGCACGCTTCTTCTCCCGATGGTGGTACTCACTATTGCTATGCTTGCCATCGGGTTCTTCCCATGGCTCGCCGTTGAATTGCTCATGAATGTTGTGAGAGAACTTGTGCCCGGACTGCCTGCGGCGCAATTCACTCCGGTGCTCGGAATCTTCAGGACAATCTCCGCCATTGTCATTGGCCTCGCCGCGGTGACCGCTTTCTTCTTCGGGCTTAGGAACTTCCTGCTAAGGAAGCGGACTGTCGGGTCTTACAAAACGTGGGACTGCGGTTACCAAGTGGGAAGCGGAAGGCTTGAGTACACCGGGAGTTCATTCGCGCAACCGTTCTTGCATCTTGTCGCGGAACTGGTCCCGCGTGAAATCAGTGTTGACAAGGAACCTGTCTTCTTTCCAATGGAGGCG
>JAJYGB010000603.1 GCA_021785235.1 Bacteroidota bacterium | reverse complement strand
GGATGGCGAGGAGTTTCATTTCATGAGCTCGCGGATATTCGTCGTCCCGACCGGAAAGATCGCGCACAATGTGGCTGAGTTCAAGGAGATGTTGAAAACCGTGAGCATACACGCGATCTATTTCCATATGTTCGAAGCAAAACTAAGGCTGGAAAAGGGAGATAATGACTTCTCCATCTGGCTGAGGTCCGCGGGCAAAGAAAGGGAAGCGGAGCAGATATCGCGCCTAGACCCGTACACATTCACCCTCGAGGGGCTGAGGGACAGGCTTCTGAAGATGGTTCCGAATTCATAGGATTATTTGAATGGCCCAGGTAAAAGACTATGCAGAGATCGTCGGCGGTTCAGTCATCGATGAGTTGTTCGCGATCGGAGAAAAGGCAGGGACGCTGAAGATCCAGCACGTGAATTCGACGGCAGTCGGCGGAGGGGTCGCGGAAATCCTGACCCGCCTGGTGCCGATGATGAACGAACTCGGCGTCCGGACGACGTGGGACGTGATAAAAGGGGGAGAGAAGTTCTACGCCGTCACGAAGAAAATGCATAACGCGCTGCACGGAGTCCCGGAGACTTTTGTCGAAAACGATTGGGCCCACTTCCTGGAAGTGGACCGGGAGAATGCCCGGTCGATGAGTTTCGAAAACGACGTTGTCTTCATCCACGACCCTCAACCGATCGGCCTGGTTGAAGAGAGATCGCATTTGGACAACAAATGGGTCTGGAGGTGCCATATCGATTTTTCGGAGCCGCGCGAGAACGTCTGGCTTTTCTTGAAGGATTTCATCGAGCGCTTCGATGGTGCGATCTTTTCAGCTCCGGCGTTCAGCCGCCCGCTCAGCACGAGACAGTTTCTGATTTCACCGTCCATCGATCCGCTCAGCGACAAGAACAGAGACCTCGATGAAAATTACGTGAGGAGCATATTCGAGAAGTTCAACATCGACCTCACCCGCCCC
Organism: Bacteroidota bacterium; assembly: GCA_021785235.1. The sequence goes on along the minus strand of JAJYGB010000603.1, from coordinate 1,634 downwards.
GTCATCACTCAGATCTCGCGGTTCGATTATCTGAAGGATCCCGTCGGCGTCATAAAGGCGTACAAGCTCGTGAAAAGGTACGTAGACTGCCAGCTTGTTCTTGCGGGGGGCGGAGCGACCGATGATCCGGAAGGTGAGAGAGTCCTTTCGGATGTGCAGCACGCTGCGGCAGGCGATAAAGACATATTCGTATTGCTGCTCCCCCCGTCCAGCGACCTGGAGATCAATGCGCTCCAGAGGGGATCCACCGTCGTTCTTCAGAAGTCGCTGAGGGAAGGGTTCGGCCTTACCGTGGCGGAAGCCCTCTGGAAGAGGAAGCCCGTCATCGCGTCGGCTGTCGGCGGGATACCTTTACAGATAAAGCACAAATACAGCGGAGTGCTGACGCACAGCATCGAGGGGACCGCATACTGGATCAAACAAATTATCAACGAACCGGCATTCGCTCGCGAGCTCGGCAAGAACGGAAGAGAGCATATAAGGCAGAACTTCCTGATAACCCGGCACCTGAGGGACTATCTTCTCCTCGCACTTTCACTGTACCACGACAAAGACATAGTGTACCTTTAAATTGGGCACCGGACCGTCCAGACTGAAGAGTGAAATCCTTGCCAGAGAAAGGGGGAAATATCCCGTGTTCTTCTTCGACTTCGACGGCACTCTTGCCCGGATAGAGGAGACGCCTGGCAAAGTGAAGTTCAGGCCCGTGGCGAGGTCCATAGTCGAGGAACTTGCCAGGAACTACACGGTCGGAATAATCAGCGGCCGGGCGCTTCCCGAAATAAAGAAGCTTGTCGGCATCAGAGGTATTTTCTATTCCGGAAATCACGGAGTCGAGATCGAGGGACCCGGTATCCGCTTCGTCGAGAAGAAATCGGCCGGCTCTGTAAAGTTCATCGACTCGCTCGATGCGAGGATCAGGAAGAGACTCAAACGGTACGGTGCAATCATACAGCCGAAAAAATATTCGATAGCCGTTCACTACCGCACCGTCGAGCCGCGCCTGGTTCGGGGATTGCTCGACGATCTCGAGGCGATAACCGGACCCGCGCTCAAAGCCGGGAAGATAAAACTGCAGCCCGGGAAAAAAGTGGTTGAAATCAAGGCGCCCGTTGAGTGGGATAAGGGGAAGGCCGTCGAAAAAATTTTGAGGAAGACGGGGAGGCACGGGAGGGTGTTCTTTTTCGGTGATGACATGACCGACGAGTACGGTTTTCAAAAGGTGAACGAGATGAAAGGGGTAAGTGTCTTCATCGGGAGCCCGGAGCGTCAAACGACCGCCGGCTATTCGCTTGACTCGCCTGCCGCGCTCATCGGTGAGCTGGCAAGGTTCCTGTTCGAAGCGGAATAGGCGATGTGCTCGTGGATCCTTCTTTTCGTGTGGGAATGGGTCATACCTGAGCCATCCCTGACCATTCCATCTCTCACTGTGCCGAGATAATCCTAAGCGTAAATTTAGTATTTTGCACTCTTCTCTAAACGTAAGTTTAGGTATAACCGGACCGTATGTGGGCAATTCCTTGATTCCACATTTACAGCTAAAAATCAGTTTACTATTAATATCGCTCTTTTTAGTAAACGGTAATTGATATCGTGGCAATAGATGCGTTTGATTGATTATTTATCTAAACGGA
>JAJYGB010000550.1 GCA_021785235.1 Bacteroidota bacterium | reverse complement strand
CCCGGCTCCGGGCTGAGGACGTCGCGGAAACCGTGGTCGCCGCCATAAAACTTCCCCCTCGCGCCCTCATACGGGAAGTGGAATTGTGGGCGACGAATCCGTAAGAAATTCAAAAGTCAAAATTCAAGAGTCAAAAGTGATTCAGCCGTCCTGTCATCCCTTGACCGTTTTCCGTATTGACCTTTTAACCATTTACAATGTCAACTTTTGAACCTTCATATATAAAGCTGTATGAATCGGGTGAGCTTCAGAGGCGGATAGAAATCCTCGATGAGATGCTTGCGTCGTGCGATATCTGTCCGCTCGACTGCAAAATCAACAGGAAGGAAGGGGAGATCGCGAGATGTTATTCGCGCTACCTTCCGATAGTGAGCTCGTACTGCCCCCATTTCGGCGAGGAACCGCCGCTCATCGGCACGAACGGGGCCGGCAACATATTCTTCGGGAACTGCAACCTCCGCTGTGTCTACTGCCAGAACTTCCAGATCAGCCAGAACTACAACGCCGAGTTGAAGAATGAGGTAAGCTTCGAAAGGCTGGCTGACATCATGCTGGAGCTGCAGGGAAAAGGTTGCCACAATATCGGCCTCGTCTCTCCGACTCACTTTGTTCCGCAGATCGTCAGGGCGCTCGGCATCGCGGTCAAAAAGGGCCTCAGGCTACCGATAATCTACAACACAAACGCGTATGACTCCGTTGACGTGCTGAGGCTGCTCGACGGCATCGTCGATATTTATTTGCCCGATCTGAAGTACGCCGAAGAGGCAGACGGTTATTCGTATTCAAAGGTGAAGGAGTATCCGAAGTTCGCGCGGCTGGCGTTGAAGGAAATGCACAGACAGGTCGGAAGCGAGCTGGTTATCGATGACGAAGGTTTGCTTAGGCGCGGCCTGTTGATTAGGCATCTTGTTCTCCCCAATGACCTCGCGGGGAGCAGAGAAACTTTGAAATGGATCGCGGAAGAACTCGGGCACGATACCGCGCTGTCGGTCATGTCGCAGTATTATCCGACAAACAAGGCGGAATCCATCACGCTTCTCAGCAGGCACATCCGCGAGTCGGAATACGACAAGGTGCTCAACCTCCTCGATGAATTTGGTTTCGAAAACGGGTGGATGCAGAATTTCGAGAGCAAGGATTATTACAAACCAGACTTCACCGATCGCGTGGAGCCGTTCAAGCGATAATCCCGAAGGATATTGGAACACGGATCACGCCGGTAGAACGGATACACACTGATTTTGCTTCTTTGAATCAAAAGAAGAGCGAATCAAATATTGATCGGTTAGAATCCGTTTCATTCCGTGTAATCAGTGTGCTTTAGTTACCGGCTTCATTTGTAGCAATCATTCGTCGGGGTAAGCCGGCGGCTTTTCATCATCCTCTTCGAACGGGAAGAATATCTCCCTCGCATCCGGATTCGCCTTTTCTTTTATCGAGATCCCTTTCGGGTATATTTCAAGGTCGACCTTATCCTTTAAATACCCCGCGATGATTGCCGAGAACAGCTCCTCTTCCTCCCTTCGCGTGAGGCGCCGGGAGGGTACACCACTCGTGTTGTCGTCCATGACATGCTCTCTTTCTGTTATACTTGCGTCTCTTTGCACTCTTCCTGAGTGTCCTACTTAGATTTATCGGAACGGGGGGAGTAAACTTGACCGGCTGCCTCGCCCGGGGAATTGGGAAAATGAGAGATTCCGAAGCTGAGAAGGCAAGAAGATGGAAGGCGAGAGTGGGGGGAACCAGGAAACCGTTTTCAGCAGGCATTGCAAAGATAGTCGGGTGAATTGAAGTCAAAGGTCTGCCGATCAGAAATCACGTCGTGTGATAATCGGTCAAAGCGAAGCGGGATCCCGCTTGCCCTATTTTGATAATAATGTGCGGGACATCCCGAACATCGTGATCGGGAAAAACTCAAAAGTCAAAACTACAACTCAAAACTGAAAACTCCTCAGCCAGGATTTGACTTTTCAGATGTGGCTTTGAGGTTTGACTCTTGATTTTGGACTTTGAAACGTGCTCCGGATTATTCCAGTAACTTCCTCCCGGTCCTAAAGACCGATTCAAACATCGGCTTCGTCAGCTTACCTGTGAAAGTGTTTTGCTGGCTGGGATGGTAGGAGGCAATAAGACTCAGTCCGGCGGTCACCTCGTATACGGCGCCGTGACCGAAGTGCGGCTTCCTCGGGAAGTGTGCCAGCCCTTTCTTTTCGAGAGAATCTAATGTCCAGTCAAATGCGATCTTACCAAGTGCTATGATTACGCGGAGATTGGAATGAATTGAAAGCTCTTCGAGCAGGTAGGCTTGGCAGTTTTCGATTTCTTCCCTGAGGGGCTTGTTCTGGGGCGGCGCGCAGCGAACCACCGCGGTTATGTAGCAGTCTGTCAAAACCAGGTCGTCGTCAGCCGACAGCGAATTTTCATTGTTGGAGAACCCGAACTTGTGGAGCGTCCCATACAGCCATTCGCCGCTCCTGTCGCCGGTGAACATGCGTCCCGTCCTGTTGGCACCGTGCGCCGCCGGAGCCAACCCGACTACTAACAACCTTGCCTTCGGATATCCGAAACCTGTTACGGGTTTACCCCAATAG
>JAJYGB010000658.1 GCA_021785235.1 Bacteroidota bacterium | reverse complement strand
CCGATCTCGTCTCTCGACCCAAATATGTCTCTCGATGCGACCTCGGCAAAGAGAAGGACACGAAATGATACCCTCCTCGACAGCGAGAGCGAGACTATCCTGTTGGAGAACCGGTTATCGGGCCCAAAGTCTTCGGCATATATTCTCAGAGCCGCCTTGTTGCGAAACTCATCCCGCAGGGCGACACGTAGCCTTTCGGCGTCCGCATTCCCGGGATCTAAGAGGAGCACCCTGTCCACAAACTTCTTCGCCGATTCGAAATCCAGCGTCCTTTCGTATGCCTGAGCAAGTATCAGAAGCGCGTCCGTGGCTGCGGAGTCAATCTCAACCGCCCTGCCGGCGAAGTCCACGGCATCTCCGATGTTATCCGACCACAGAGACACACGCGCCGCGAGTACGAGAAGCCGGCTACTGTTCGGATGGTCAACCAGCAGCCTCTTCAACTCAACAAGCGAGGCCGCATACTCTCCTTTCCAGGACAGCACAGTGGCATGCCCCACGAGCGCATCGAAGTATCCGGGATCTTGGACGAGCACCCGGTTGTACACGGCCAGAGAAGAATCCATATCGCCATTCCAGCTCAAGTCCCTGGCGACGAGCGTCATCAGCTCTGGATCTTCCGGGTTCATCTTGAGGGCTGACTCGTACAAGCGGATCGCGGAACCATAATCACGCTTCGATTCCATTACGCGCGCACTGTCAAGCAGAGATTGCCTTGAGGCCTTGGGAATCTCCTGCGAATGAAGCGCGGCCCAGGTCGGGAGGAGAATTACCATGATAAGATTTGAAAGCTTCACTGGGCCGTGTCGCGTTCAGAATGCAGGCCTGCGGGTACGGGCCAGCAAAATCTTTACCCTGACCAGCAGTTCCTGCGGGCTGAAAGGTTTAGTGACATAATCGTCGGCCCCCAGTTCCAACCCCCTTACGACTTCTTCCTCGGTAGATTGCGCGGTCAAAAGGATGACAGGAATGCTTCTGCACTTGAAATCGCTCTTGAGGTTCATGAGGGTTTCCAGCCCGTTCATTACCGGCATCATCACATCCATGATTATGAGATCCGGCATGAATTCCTTCGCCAGTGCAAGACCCGCCTGGCCATCCCCCGCTACCTTTACATCAAAACCAGCACTGAGCAATTTGAACTTGACGAGCGATGCAATCTCCTTCGTATCCTCGACTACCAGAATCTTCTGCATTGTCGTAAACTATAGCAGACACATTAAAAAAGCTACTTTTTCTGAGCGGCTGACCACTTTCCTGTTCACCATTATTGCGTGACGAAAAAAGTCATAACCGAATTCTCACCGAGAATCACTAAATTATAAAAAAAAGGACGACGATGCTCGATAAGGTAATTGAGATAGCGAAGGAAGCAGGAAGATTCCTGAAGGAGAACGAAGGCAAGATTTCAGAAATAAATGAAAAAGGCTCGTTTACAAACCTGGTAACGGACATCGACAAGGGTTCCGAGGCGATGATCAAGGAATTCATACAGAAGAATTTCCCCGACCACGGAATCCTTGCAGAAGAGAGCGGGGCGTCATCGCCGACATCGGAATATAGGTGGATCATCGACCCGCTGGATGGCACGACAAACTTCACACATGCTTTCCCTGTCTATTGTGTCTCGATTGCGGTCGAGCAAAAGGGCGAAGTGATCGCCGGTGCAGTTTATGATCCTAATTTCGACGAGCTCTTTTCGGCCGAGAAGGGTTCGGGAGCGTACTTAAACGGAAGAAAGCTTCAGGTAACCGCGGCCGCCAAGCTCGAGAAGTCGATGCTGGCAACCGGATTTCCGTACGACGTCAGAAACAACCCTTTCAACTGCGTTCAGCATTTCGAGGAATTTCTGGTCAAGGCACAGGCGGTGAGGCGTCTTGGCTCTGCCGCGTTGGATATCTGCTACGTCGCGGCTGGAAGACTGGACGGATTCTGGGAAGTTAACCTCCACCCCTGGGATACGGCAGCTGCGGTCTTGATCACTACAGAAGCCGGAGGCAGGGTGACGGACTTCAAGGGAGAGAAGTATTCGATCTACCAGAGGGATATCGTACTTTCAAATGGGATGATCCACGACGAGATGTTGGAGATAATAAAAAAGAATCTCTAAGTTCACTCCAGGACGAAATTGCCGTCCAGCTCCATGCCCAACTTCTCGGAGTAGTTGACGAATATCTTTTCGCGGCTGTTGAATGGAATCTGGATCGCCCAGTCACCTTTCCCGTTCCTGATTTCGCTTCCGAAGAGCTTGCGGCTTCTCTTATTGGTGAACCGTTCGTTGAATACCCAGCCGAAGTAAGCCTTTGTGTCCCGGAGGAGAAACGCGGCGACCCGCTCATCGAATCCCACGTCAACCTCACCGACCGTCGTCTCGATAAAACCAGCATCGAGGAGACGACCGGCGAAAACCGCCATCAGGTCCGCCCCGTTAAACCGGAGATCGTGGACAATCCTCTTCACGTTTTTCCCCACTATGATATCGTCGATCGCCTCGACGATCTTGCTCTCACCCTGCATGAGAACCGGTATTCAGCGGCCGCTGGCCTCCCGCGCCGCGTTGATGTGTGTCTTCGGGGAAAACATATTCTTAGTCACG
>JAJYGB010000328.1 GCA_021785235.1 Bacteroidota bacterium | reverse complement strand
GTTTACGAATGGTCCGGGGTCGCGCGCTTCTTGATCATGGACGACACGATCACGCCGGAAATCTTCGAAGAAACACTGATCGCCGCCGGGCGCGGCATCGGCATCGGTCGCTTTCGCCCGGAGAACATCCAAGCGGACTCGCTATCGATGCCGCACACGACGTGCTCTTCTCTGTGTGCCATAATAAGTTGATGGTCGTCCTGAACGGGCTCGATGGAAAAATCATCGCGACTTTGCCGATCGGTGGGCGCGTGGATGGTGCCGCATATGACCCGGCGCTCCAGCGCGCGTATAGTTCCAACGGAGAGGGAACTCTCACGATTGTTCAGAGGGAAAGGAACGGGAAATACAAGGTCATCGAAGATTTGCCTACTCAGCTCGGGGCGCGAACCATAGCGCTGGACGTCAGGAATCACCATCTATTTCTTCCGACGGCGAAATTCGGCCCGCGGCCCAAGCCGACTGCCGCGAACCCTCACGCTTTTCCGAAGATGATCAAGAACTCTTTCGTCGTTCTTGAAGTAGCGCCGGTGAGATAAGAAGGCGTAAAACCAGTCACACAGAGTTCCACGCAGCGAATAGAGAGATAAGCTGAGAAGGTACTTTCGTTTCATGTTTGACCTTTCAACTTGCTGGCATGGGACTCTGTGTGACGGTACTTTCGAGGCTCGGACAAGTGGCGGTGCCATCGTCGTGATGTTTGCTTTTTGAAAAGACGGCCGCTGTCGATAACTTTCCTTCAATAAATTCGCAAATCCAACAATATCAGGACTGTTATGGCCAAGCCGGATGCGCAGATTAACCGTATAAAAACTGCCCGACAGATAGAAATCCTGTCGTTGGTTGAAAAGAACCCTGGCGAATATGCGGTGGCAGATCTATGCGAGAGATTCTCCGTCGAAACCGCGACGCTTCAGCGCGACTTGCGTGAACTTCGCGAGATGGGATTTGATATTCACAGCTCTAAGAACAAGTTGGCCCTTCTGGGGACGCTTTCGGACTCCGATTACAGAATGCTTCTCTCGAATTACCTGACATCCGTAGGCGGCATCATCAGTTTCCCGAAAAACATTTCACTCACCGTCAAACAGTTGGGTGAGAGGACACTGCAAATCTTCACGTCTCTCGTCGCGGCGATTGAAAAGCGAGAAAGCATCAATGTCAGCTATATCAGGCACCAGGACTCGCGGCTCTTAAAGTACACGCTCGAGCCTTATGACATAATACCGGGCAATAAGGATTGGCGGCTTATCGCGATGTCGGGCGGAATCTTCAAACAATTCATCGTCGGCGGAATCAGGGAAATAGAGAGAACTGGAAAGCCCTTCGCACGCTCGAACGGGTATTCCGCTGATAATTATTACGCGAGAAGCTTTGGATTCTTCAGCGGCTCAGAGGTGTTCGACGTCGTGCTGGAATTCGACAGCAAAGTGGCGAATGTCATCGGCAACCGGACCTGGAGCGAGGACCAGGAGATATCAAGCAAGTCCAACGGCAATGTTCTCCTTAAGATGAAGGTGAATTCGATCGAAGAAGTCGGAAGCTGGGTGCTGTCGTGGGGCGGCGATGTGAAGGTGCTTGAGCCGGTCGCGTTGCGGGATTATGTGCTGGTGAAGGCGCTTGGAATCGTCGAGAGAAACGGGTCACAGTGAGAGGAAGCAGTAGGGAGGAAGGGAGAAGGAGGGAGGAATAAGGAGAAAGCAGGAAGGGGGAGCTTACCGACTTATCATTCCAGCAATCCCCAAATCCATCAAGGTCTAATATTCCAACTACCTCTATTCCCCTAATCCACCATTCGCAAAATTATTATCATTCGATGATACGATTTCACCTGTCATTCGGGGTTATATATCTATCGCAAAATGGAGATACAACAAATGACAGGATATCACGGATTCATACAGAGCATTATCAGGCGAGGCCGGGATGCTTACCAGGTAACGCTTGGAATCTATCCGGAAAGCGAAAATGAGCTCAAAAACGAAAATGAAGCTCAGCAATCACTGGGTAATCTTTTCCTCTACAGAGCCGATATAGCTATTGAAGACAACCGGACTATCCTGTTTCCGGATCGCGAGCTGAGCAAATGCATAGACGCTTACTACGGTTCCGACGACGCGGATCTCGCAGCGGAAGGACTGGAGAAGCAGAAAACGGTCGGCAGGATCGCCGCGGCTATCTGCCGGGAGTTGAGCGATCAGCTCCTGGACCGGAGAATGGCGAGAGCGATCTGATGTCGAACGGTTATGGAAATTAAACCGACAAACAGGAGAAACGGTGAAATGGAAAACTATCAGGGTGTAGTACAAAACGTAGTGATGATCGGTGAGGGGGAATACAGAGTCACGTTCAAGGCATACAACGGCAAAGATATCGATACAGCTCTGTGGGAAAACGAAGACGTTCCTTACGAGCTTTACTCACTCATCGCAAGGCGACGGGAGCGTGGCTTCGCATTTATCGCTGAGGGAAGACTGACCGATTGCATAAGTGTCCGTCGTGAGAACACCTCCGTCGACACCGTCCCGCGCGAAGAGGTGGATAAGTGGGAGATCGGTGAGATAGCCAACGGCATCGTCTCGTCGCTCGCAGACAACGGGATGTTCGA
>JAJYGB010000237.1 GCA_021785235.1 Bacteroidota bacterium | reverse complement strand
GTCACTTCTATCGGGAAACCCATGAGCCTCGTGATGTTCATGCCGTTGTAGACCTTGAGCTCGAAATTCAGAGTGTCGTTCCCGAAAGCCTTCAGTGTAATCTTCTTCGAGTCACCGACGAAATTGGACTGCGACTTGGCCGCGTCGATAGTCAGCGAGCCGCCGATTGGAAGAGAGTGGAGGACGTAGTTACCGCTGCTGTCGGTGTATGTCTCAACCGCCGGCGCGTTCGACGACTGGCTCTGGTCCAGATATACGCGGGCATTGGGGATAGGCGTGTTCCCGGCCAGTACCTTGCCCGATACATGCGTCGCCTTTTTCAGAGATACCTGGATATAAGTCCAGTCTTTCGACTCCGGTATGTACGCGGAAACGGTTTGCCCTTCGTAATCCTGGCCGTCCGGCGCGGTGACTGTAATTGTGAAATTGTCGTTTGAGCTGACGAACATTGTATCCGCCCCGCCGTACATGTTGGTCAGGAAGTTGCCTACGCTTTGGATTTGAACGTGAGCCTCCACTATTGCAGCAGGAATAGTCTCCGCTACAGGGTGGCGTGTCCTCGTCTCGGACCCGCCGACCATCCGTTTCTCCGGTGTGGTAACCACCACCATGATCCGGTGCAGTTTCTTCTTCACTACAAATGTCCCGAGGTCCTGGCCGTCCTGTGTAACGTTGACGTATTCAGTATCCGGGAAAAACGAATCGTCATACGGAGTCGGATCTATTATGATCTGTTGGGATCCGAGTATTGCGGGGCTCTGGAATCCAGTGTTGTGGTTGATGGTCATCCCAATGAAATTGAATCGACCGCCGAATCTGCTGAGTACAAATTGGGGTTGATTGGCGACGACCGTCGATCCGTCACCGATTGTGACTTTCGCTTCAACCGGATTACCCTGCTCATCCACAACTTTACCTGTGACGTTCGCGGCGGGATCGAGAAGAAGTTTCTCCAGGTAAACCCGTTGTCCGAACTTGAGCGGCGCGCCGTTGTTCACTGCGATGTTCAGATCCTTGAATCCGTAATCTGAAATCGTCAGCGCCCTCATCGGGCCGGATATATTTCCGCCGTTGTCGTAGGTCGGGTTAAGGTTATCGAAGCTGAACGAACCGTCGGAGAGTGTCGCCTGTGAGCTCTCCGTGTTCCAGAAGAACAACGCGAACGTAAGAGACTGGACCTGCGCTCCGATTATGGGAACGTTGGGGTTGTCCTTTCTGTAGACTGTCCCCGCTATGCTGGGCATTAACGGCCACATCGTCAGGGTCGTTGAGACGGTTGGGACCGGGTAGTCATTGTTGAAAGTCGCAGGGGTCGTAAAGAAGTTATTCGGACTGACCTGGAAATTCAGAGATTGTCCAAATCCCATCGAATAATTGAATTGAAAAGACTGCGGGAAACAGAAGTATCCCAGGTTCGATTTCGGATCCGTCTTGGCGTAAATGAAGTACTGGTCGTTCGGACCGATGTTCTGAACAAGATCTGAAAAAGTCACCTGGCCGTTGGAACCCGTTTGTGCTTCGGCGACGACCTGCATGTTGGCCTGCGACTCCGGCGATGCCGGTTTCGGATAACCTTCGCTGTCAGGCACACCTGCCGGCCGGCTTTGGCGAAGGATGTAAACATCGACGCCGCTGAGCGGTCCCTGCGTGACCTGCGCGGTAGCGTTATAAGAAGTGGGAAGCACCGTAATCTTGAGTGTATACTCCCTGGCAAGTGCCGGCAGCGAACCTACATTCAGAGTTTGATACGGCTGGACGTCGACATCGTTTGGCGGACTGAGGTAATAAGGACTCTGTACCACAACGCGGTAGACCTTGTACAGATCTCCCGTGTGATCGTCGGTCAGGTCGCCGCCAAGAAAATTGAGAGTCTGGTTCTTCGCAATCAGCCCGGTGCTGTCCGTTTGCAGGAACGAGAACGAAAAATTACCTGACGCGTCCGTCGTGGTTGTCGCCACTACCTGGTCGGCATCGTCATACTTGTGGTCGTAAGGCAAACTGTGCCTCGGAACGGACAATTCCGTCGTACTCGCGAACTGCATAAACCGCATCCCGCCTCCGCCGCTTTTTGAAACGAGCATGTACTTCGCGACAAGTTCCACGGTTGTATTTGCCAGTGGAAACGTCGACGGTCGCGCCTGGTTGTTCATCATGATAATGCCTTTGGACGGCGAAGTGAATGTGCCATAGAGGCTACCCGTGACAGTCGACGTTGTGAAGAAGATATAATGGAACGGCGGAGTCGGTGGAGAAGGAGGCAACACCCGGTGAAAGACAAACTGTTCCGGCTTCTTATAAGTGAATGTCCATATCTCGCTCTTCCCGCCATTGGTCGCCGGAGGAAATCCGTTCTGGTCGAGCGCCTGCACCTGCCAAACATACGTCGAACCTGACTTGAGGGGGAGTGCGCTGATGGGATACTGTTCTGTCGTCGTGATGGCATTTCGATCGACATACTGAGGAATGTTTGCCGCCAGCGCCTGCAAGGGCGTTTGTCCCTGCAGGACTTCGGCGATCTTCAGGACGTAATGTAACTGGTACTGGACGGGGACCTGGATTGGTGTCCATTGCAGCATGGGATTCGCTGTGATCACGCTGTCCCCGTCCGCCGGGAAGACAAGATGCGGTGGGTCGGGATAAACTATGGTGAAATTCGCGCAAGCGTTCGAAATGAGCAGGTTACCGCTGAGATCCTTCACCGTGAGGCAGGCCGTGTATGAGCCTTCCGGTATTCTGCCTGTCTGGACAATTTGAGCCTTGATGCCGTTGTCGTAGTAGCTGACGCTCCCCTGTAAAGTGGAGGTGCTGTTCAGCAGGTTGGCTCCCGGATTGACTGTCGTGGGATCAGTCGAACCGCTGATCAGCTGTTGGCCGTTACTGTTAGACAATGTCAGGGAAATGACAACTGTCGCGGGAGCGCCCGTTCCATTGATAATATTGAATGACGCGATTGACGGATTAGTCTGCCAGTCGCTCATGTAAGGAGATGGGAACGGTTGCACCGTGAGAAGCGCGTTCCAGCTTCCACCCGTTTGCGCGAAAGTCAGGCCAGTTGCTCCCGTCAATAGGATCAACAGTCCCGCGACCGACGATAACAATCTTGTTTTCATCTCCATCCTCCTCCTGTATGCAAAGTGCCCTTTGAAATCATTCCGCTCATCAAAATCTGTGGGCCAACGTAACACTGGCGGTGTATTCGTTGAACGCGCTTGAGCCGTGGTATCGAGTTTCGGTCAGCGACAATGTCAGCGCATCAGCCATTGTTATGCTATAATTCGAAGAAAAAACAGCCTCGATAGAATTTGAACCCATGTACAGGGACGTTCCGACCGACAGCGCGGTGGTGAGTCTGTTTTCCAATGCACGGTATTGCGCCGCGACGGAGTATGTTTGTGTCGAGGTCCATCCGGTACCGCCAATCTTGGAATCTATCAGGCTCACCGAAGGGATAAGGCTCAAATTGGTCAGAACACCGAATACGGCACTCGTGTTAAGAGAATGTGAAAGGAGGCCGCTGTTCTGCCTCAACGGATTGGCGTCTGCTGACGTCTGGTAGATATAACTGAACGTCGCGGACTGAAATGCTCCGCCGCCTGAAACGTAGAACATTTGTGTCATCCCCGCCATGAAGGTCGAGTAATCGACGAGGAAGGTGTCGCTCGCCGCGTCGTTTGCCATCGTCATGTAGTTGCTCATTATTGAAACCATCCACTCGTTCGAAGCCCGCAGGTTGATGTTACCGCCCAAGTTGTTGCGGGTTGTAGTGTAGCTTTTCTGGCCGAGAAGATTGTCGTTCTGATGCCCGGCGTTGATGTTTACCGAAATGCTCGACAGCCTGAACATGGATGCGAAAGTAATCTGGCGCTGGTCAGGTAATAACGATGCGACGCCGAGTGACGTATAACCGGGACCTATATAACTGTAACCCACGCGGGCGTTGAAAGTAGACAGGTTCAGTCCGAGCTGAGCGTTGTAGGCATAATCCACGCGGGAACTGGATCTTGGGGTGAATATACGCGTGAGCGCCGACGGCAGGCCGAGGCTATCGATCGTTGGCGCACGCATGTCCCTTGTGTACGCGCTCCCGTCAATTTCGCCGCTGAATGTGAGGACACTTTCAAACAACGAGACCCTGCTGTCCGCTCCGAAAACGAGATTCTCCTCCGGTGTCACGGCGTAAGTGTTCGTGACCGTACCGGGGGTGTTCCCCTGCTGATCGGTCACGCCAATACCTATGTTGAAAGGCAAATCGCTCACGTCGCTCACGGAATCGTCAAGGCTCGTGATTCTAATAATGGCCTGTGCCGTCGGTGGACCCGTCACGACCCACGGTTGTGAGCCGGTGTTCGCGGTACTGTCGAAGAGCACTTCGTAGGTCGCGCCGCCATCCCTCGACAATTCTATTCTTACGTTTCCGGTGATTCCCGAAGATCCCCATTGAATATTCTCGATGTTCCCTATCGGCCACGAATCGTTCCCATTGGGAGCAATTACTGCGATTGTCGGCCGTGATGCGGGGAGCGACGACGGAACGTCTCTGGTCCGGAGAAACATCAGATCGAAATACGATCCCTCCTGTTTCCCCACACCGAGCTTCGCGCCATACATATACCTCGAGAAGCTTCCTGCGCCGGCTCCCCCGTCGACAGCTCGCTGAGTATAACCTCCCACGGCAGAAAACCTGAACAGACCCGGATCAAGGTTGACTCCCGCCCCTCGTACCATGATACCATCGAACGTAAACGGCGTGAACATGTCGGTAAAATCTCCAAGGTGGGCGTTACCCCATCCCCATGATGGATTTATGCCGAGCTGGTTGATGTTTTGGCGTGCCGAGCTTCCCTCGGTCGAGAGAAGGAAGTTGAACGACATTGAAAACGCGTTGAAGAGCGTGACCGTAGGGCGGAAGTAAAGCCGCGCTGAACTGGGTGGGCGCCTAGCCTGTATTCCTGAGATGCCGTATAATTCGCCGTAAACCCCGGCGTCACCGGATATGCTGAAGTTTTTCTGGATGAATGTTTGCCCGCTGGAATCGGGCTGCGAGTTGCCTTGGGAAAGAGCCTCTCCGACACACGCAAGACTAACCAGCACAAATCCAATGTGCTTCGCCAACTGGTAAAGCAATGTTCTCCGCCTCCTCCATTAAACAAGGGACCGTGAATGCCAGCCTACTGTGAAGTCCCTTATTTGGTGCTCTCCTCGTTACAGAAACTTTTACATCTGGTAAATGTTTCCGGTGAATCTATGGTTCCTGCGCGCCACAATCATGTGACAAAATTCACACAGTAGCCGGCTGAGAGCCCGGCCTTCGGGGTAATGGAATCCCGCAGGCGAAGAAGAGGATGTTGGTTGGTAAGATTATGTCGGGGCGCAGTCGCCTTAGTTGTTCATGTGGTGGTGACCACCGTGCTCATGGTGGTGATGCGCCGTCGGGCCTGTCGTCACGGGGAGCTTGCCTTCCGAGGCCAGTATCACCGCCTGGGCCACCGGTATGCCGGATGTGACGCAGACTTCCACTTGGAATCTTTCCGCGACCTGGTACGCGTGCGGCCCGATTCCTCCGCAGATCAGCTTCTTCGCGCCGCCTTTGGCTTCGTCGCGTATTACCAGATGCGGATCGAGCGACCCGTCGTTCGCCTTCGCCACCAGTGTCTTTGTTTCGTCGTCATATACGAGAAAGAACGGCGCCCTTCCGTAATGAGTGCTCACGTTGCTTTCGAGTGTGTTTCCTTCAGATGCTACTAAGTATTTCATTTTGTCCTTCTTTGTTATCGTGAAAAAGAGTTGTAAGCGTTAAGCGTGAAGCGTTAAGCTATTAGCCGCCGATTTCTTATTTCTCGCTTCTCATTTCTTGTTTCTTACTTCTAACGTCTTGCTTCTTCCCCGTCATCCCATCATCGCCATGTGTTTCATTTCTCCCCCCTCTTGGGAGACGCAGGTCACTTCCTCGTCTGTCAATCCGATTTGGGACGCGATACAGTTCAAACCCTTCTTCATTACTTCAAAATTCCATTCATCCTTCAACAACGCCGCGAGATGTTCTTGCCAGCCTTCTCTTAACGGAAAGGCTCCGATGAATCTCTTGTAGATATCAGGAGTGTGCTCGTATACCGATATCAAGTCTTTCAGTGAGTATTTAACCTTGTCGAGACTGTGTGGAACGGCGACGCACTTCTGCGGCATCAGTGGGCAGGTGATCGATTCCCTCTGCGAAGAGAATTCAAAAAACTTTCTGCACATGGAACAGTAATACTTCCCGGTTTTGTTGTCTCCGATTATATCGATTTCGTCGAAGAAAATGTTCTGTTTTATTCCCAGTTCGTCCTTAAGAACCGACACAGCAGCCCCAAGTATCGGAAAGAGTTTTCTCTTCTCCCATACCTTGTTAAGGTCGGTTATCACGAATACGATGCCGTCATTGGTCACACGCTGTGCGGTTTCGCTCCCGCTCACCGTAATTATGAAACTCTTCAACGTCTGCAACGGCTCTCGCTCATATTCGAACCGCCACTCCTTCAGGAATTCCAGATAAGCATTCGCCCATTTCCTGCCGACTTCCTGCGGTTCATCGCCCGCCAGGAAATTCATCATCTTCTGAGGCACCTTCGGATAGAACAGTCCGAACTTTTCGATGCTCACGGTCGATTCGGGCCGCATCACCTCCACAGGGACGGGTGTATTGATGCACATTTTCGGCATGTACGGACAGACCGGTTTGTCGATGTCGAAGAGTAGTTTGCAGGTTACGCACCAGTATTTATTTGAGGCGGAATAGACGCCTGCCGGCATCTTCCCCACGCGCTCCATTATCGATTGTTTATCCATCATCATAAGGTAATCGCTCCGTGCATTTCGTTTTAGTTATCCAGTATACCGGCAGCGCTCCTCCGCCTTGCTCCTCCCCTGACAGCCGGTAATTCCCCGGTATGATGCCTTAAACGAACAAAAGATGCATAAACCCCCGAACCTTGCGAAGGCTCTAAACCTTCGCAAGGTTCCACTTTTCCCCCTTTACAGCGACTTATATGTGAACCACCAATCGTACCCTTCTTTGGGTGTTCTGCGTTTAGCCGCTTCAGTGACGTCCTTTGGTGGCGGCAAGATCACCTTGTCCTTGATGAGTTCGTTATTCGGCCAATTTTCGGGCATCGCAACCTTGTTCGCATCGGAGATCTGGAGCGCCTTGAGCGCGCGCAGCACTTCATCCACCTGTCTGCCGATCTCCTGCGGATAGTAGATCATCAGCCTTATAATTCCGGCGGGGTCGACCACGAAAACCGCCCGCACGGTGTTGGTGCCTTTACCAGGATGTATCATGCCGAGTTTCGTGGCTACTTTTCCCGTGTCGTCCGCTATGACCGGGAAAGGAATTTCCATACCGAGTTTCTCCTTGATCCAATCCACCCACTCGATGTGGGCAAAGACTTGGTCGATCGAAAGGCCGATGAGTTCGGCGTTAAGCTTCTTGAACTGTTCGTTCCGCTTCGCGAAGGCGTAGAACTCCGTCGTGCATACCGGCGTGAAGTCGCCCGGATGGCTGAACAGAACGACCCATTTCCCATTGTAATCCTCGGGAATCTTTTTCATTCCATGTGTTGTCTGAGCTTCAACGCTCGGCATCTTCTCACCTATGAGAGGAATACCCGTTCTCTGACCGTTTGCCTCCATAACGTGTTTCTCCAATCTTTTTTGTAGTAAGTTGAATTGACCCCAGGGTGAACCGGCCTGGCTTCCCTTTCGCGTCCGGTCTTCCCATCGAGCACCGCGATATGACTTGAGCAGGGCCGGTTCTTTACCTCGCTGATGACGTTAAGCGGGACCTTCTCCAGTAAGCCGTTGATTCCATTGCCTTTCACGAACGATTTGAAGTTTCTGTAATGTTCCGTCCCGGCGGCGTACTCGACCAGCTCGTTGAGCAGTCCGCAATAATTCCTCGGCTGTGGAACCAGATAGTCTACAATGATGATTTTATCCGCAACTCCTGAGAGCCTCCATAGTAGCACATCTCTGTCTTCTTCCCTCACTTCGTGAAGCACGTAGGAAACTATCGCGAAATCAAAGTGAAAATCGGTTTTCATAATGAATTCCAACGCGTCCGCATGCTCGATAAGGAGCTTTTCGGCCGGCACCCCCGCAAGCTTCCTA
The DNA here is from genome assembly GCA_021785235.1 of Bacteroidota bacterium. The sequence continues at coordinate 4,646 of JAJYGB010000237.1, read as the reverse complement.
CGGGCGATATCTATGTTTCTTTCCGAAGGGTCGATTATCACGATCCGGTCGCACTTGTCCAGCAACTGCGACGCCAGCCTTCCCGTCCCGCAGCCGACATCCAGGACTGAAGATCCTTCAGTCAGTATCTCCTTCACCTGGGCAAACACCTTGTCCTGGTGGGGAGCAATGAACAAATCGTAAAACAGACCGTCGTACCAATGATTTTTATTTTCCGTCATGGCTGGTGCCCTCCGTTCTGGTTATAGGTTGAAGCAATACCGACGAACTGCGGGATCCCAACAGCCTGGACCGCAAGTCTTCAATCCATCTGACATAGACAATGTTGTTCACGCGGCCCGCCACGTCGATGTCGTATGTCTTTATTTCTATTTCCAATTCGGTCTTGTGGTCCGACAACAGTCTTCTCCTTTTTTATTCGAGCAGGATTGCCGCCGCAATCACGGTAGTCCAGAGTCCCGTCCTATCGCCTTCGGCCGTTTGCGTTATGTTGAATGTCTTGACGATCTTTCCGGACATCTTGAACAGCTGTTCTCTTTCATTCCAGTCGGCCTCCGGGTCGAATTCCACGCCGAGGGTTGTGGCGAGCATTTGAGCCGCGAGGTCCTCCGCGTAATCTCCAGCTATCTTCTCGGCTACTCCGAACGGATGATATTCGGAGAGGTAGCCGTATTGGGTGCCGTCGGCAGGGATAGCTGCACCTATCGACGCGGCGATGAGCCGGTTCGGCTCGTTGGTCGAGTTCCTTGCCATCACGGCAAAAGTCACCTCTCCCGCCTTCAACTCCTTCAATCCTTCCTCTTTGCTGATTCTCTTGCAGCCGGGAGGAAATATGCTGCTAACGTTCACCAGGTTGCATATCTCAATGCCGGCGTTTCGAAGGGAAAGCTCGAACGAGCTAAGATAATCCTTGTGCCTTCCTACGCCTTTCGTGAAAAAGATCTTTGTGGGTACGTACAATTTGGTTTCCTCCGCTCTGCAGAATTATTCTACAAGCCGCCTTTCTTCTTTTTCTTTTCTACGGCCAGCTTGTGGTGTTCTGAACCTTCGCGCATCAGCACCTTGCCGCACTTCGGGCATTTCTCTTCCATACACGGCACCCCCGCCTCATGCGGCTTCCTGTACCCGCAGCTCACGCAGACACAGTACCCGCCCGCTCCCAGGCCGCCTTCATGCTCGTGACTCATAGCCAATTCCTCTCTTTTCTTTCAATCGTGGAAACCATATTCGGGAATCTCCCGGTTCTTCTTGATCTTTTCATCGAAGGCCGATACGGCCGGATAGCGCGTCAATACTTCACCTTTCTTCACTTTTGATAGTTTCGGTTTGAGAAGCTGCCGCTTCACGCCCGAGAGCCGGTCAACAAAAAACTTCTGACGGAGATGATCGTACTCGTGCTGGAACACGCGTGCCCAAATCCCTGTCAGCTCAGTCTCTACAGGCTGAAAAGTCGCGTCGGTGAACCGTACCGCGATCGTGTCTGCCCGAAGCACATCGCTTCGTATGCCGGGGACACTCAAACAGCCTTCCTCCATTACACGCTCACCTCTCGACTCAACTATCTCCGGGTTGATCGCCACAAAAGGATTTTCGTTCTCATAACCCTCCATTTCTGATATGTCCATTACTGCCAATGATATCCGCAGGCCGACCTGCGTCGCGGACAAGCCGACGCCGTCGGCCGTGTGCATCGTCTCGAACATATCGTGGATCAGGCCGACAAGCTTATCGTCGAACCTGGTGATTGGCCGCGTGGGACCCTCCCAGACATTGGTTCCGTACAGGTATATCGGCATTATCATTTTATGTTATCCCTGATTTCATTCACATTACTTGAATAAAGCGAAACACGATAGACATGGCGAGAAGCAACATCGTCTTTGTCTCTGTGTCATTCGTGCCTGCGTGGTTATCTTCCTGAAGCGGGTCACTAGGAATGATGTTCATGGCCTGCACATTCCTCATATCCACTCAGCCTGCCCTGCGCGAAGAGATCGAGTGCTTCCCTGAAAAGAAGACCGGGTGCTGTGATGACTTCCATTCCCAGTTGTTGGAATCCGGCAACCGCCTTGCGTCCCATTCCGCCAGCTATGATTACGTCGACGTTGAACTGCTTGACGTATGCGGGAAGCTGGCAAGCTCCGCCATGTTCCCCGCTCAAGGGGTTGAAATACGATTCCTGTTTAACGACGATGTTTGCTTCATCTAATTCGCAGATGTTGAACTTCGAACATCTTCCGAAATGCTCGGCTACTCTCTCTTGCGAGTCCGACTCCTCAATTGCTACTGCCAATCTCCGATTCATGGTTCCTCTTCTTTCTGTTGTGTTACTGTTGGTGCGTTCAGTTAATTGTTTTTTCCGCGTCTTCTTCTGCGTCTCTTGCCTTCTGCATCGCGGGTTGATCCTATTGCTTCAAGCCTTCCTTCAAGGAAGAGAGCAACTGCTTTCGCCACATTTCTTTCCGGACTTCTGCAGATTCTCACTTTCGCGCCCGAGAAAATCATCAAGGCGTTCCTCCCGATCCCGCCGGTGATCACCACATCGACATTTCGTCCGATCAACATCTGGGTGGATTGAATCCCCCCATCTCCAAGCGAGTCGGCATACGGGTTCTCCGCCGTCTCCAGTATATCGCCGTTTGGACCGAACAACACGAAGCATCCGCTCTTTCCGAAGTCCGAGCCAACGAGAGGATTTGAACCACTTCTATCAGCGGATATGGCGATGACCATTCAACGGCCAAATCTTCTTCCTCTATCCATGCCGCGCCGTCCGCCTCCGAAGCAGTTTCCCCGGCCACCGCCGTATGGTCTTCCGCCGCGCCCGAGACCATAAATCTCTCCCGGCTCGCCGATTACGTGGGTCTTCTGGAGTTCAACGCTCCCTTTGGCGACACAGCACCCAAATCTTCTTCCTGTTATGGGACCCAGACCCTGCGGCCCGGTTCCATCAAGATTAGGCATCATGACCTCCCGCTTAATTTCTGAATCAAACACCGGCCGGGAGCCGCGACGCTTGTCCGGCAACTTCACCAACCGCACCGTACTAAGGCCGATTTCTATGCCAAGATTTTGCTCAAAAATGTCCAGAAACAAGCGTCTTGCAACAATGGCCGTTGCGGGATTGCAACGGGCATTGCGTTCATTGCGTGATTGCAATTAACTTGCGATGCACATTATCAGAGACTTTACAAACCGCAGGATCAGAACTCGGGGAGGCGTGTAGATGAAAGAAGTCATCAGCATTATCGACAGGAACAGGGAGAACATGGTCATCCCGGACGGCATAGCCGTCATCGGGCGCGACCACACCGTAATCGTCTTCAACGAGGCTGCTTCAAGGATAACCGGATACGGTGAGGATGAAATCGTCGGGAAGCGATTCGATATCCTTTTCCGTAACAGCGCGCACGACATGGAACACGTTTCCAATTCACTCGCGAACAACCTGGCGTTATCCAACCTGTCGATCAATATTACCGCCAGGGATGGTGAGGTCAAGAACGTACTCGCTTCGATAACCCCCATCGCAAAATCGGGCGAGGTCATCAGCTCCGTCTTCGTATTCCGCGACACGCGGGAAATGCTGACGCTCAGCGGGGAACTCGAGAAGAAGACTCTGGAACTGATAGATCAGCGAAACAGGCTCGATGCGATCTTCAACAGCAATATCGAGGGAACGTTCACGATAGACAACGACTGGAACGTCACCTCGTTCAACAATTCCGCCGAGAAGATCACCGGCTACAAGAGGAGCGAAGCTGTCGGTAAAAAATGCTGGGAGATATTCAAATCGAAGTTATGCCGGAACGGCTGCCACATGGAACAGACAATCGGCAAGGGAAAGCCCACGATCGGCAATGAGCTGGAAATAAACAGCAAAAGAGGCACAGTTGTCCCGATACGTGTAAACTCCGCTATCCTTCGTAATAATAAACAGGAAAATATCGGGGCGGTCGAAACCTTCATAGATATTTCGGAGATCAGGAATCTATCCTCCCATCTGCAGGAGAAATTCCGCTATGATAATATAATCGGCAGGAACAAGGAGATGGACAGGGTATTCTCTCTGTTGGACAGCGTATCACAGACAGACTCGTCGGTGCTTATCACAGGCGAGAGCGGCACCGGGAAGGAACTGGTCGCCCGGGCGATCCATCTCAACAGCGTCAGACGAAACGGCCCGTTCGTTGCGCTCAACTGCAGCGCCTTTGCGGAGTCGCTCATAGAAAGCGAACTGTTCGGACACGAGAAAGGGGCTTTCACCGGCGCGATAAGCTCTAAGGTCGGTAAATTCGAGCTGGCGCAGGAAGGCACTCTGTTCCTCGACGAGATCGGAGACATTTCCCGCCCTGTTCAAACGAAGCTTCTGCGCGTTCTCGAAACGCGACAGTTTGAGAGAGTCGGCGGGAACAAGACCATTAAAATGAACGCGAGACTAATCGCCGCAACTAACAAAGTGTTGCATGACGAAATAGAGGCCGGCAGATTCAGAAAGGATCTCTTCTACAGGATAAACGTCATAAACATCCATCTCCCGCCGCTCGGGGAAAGGATGGACGACTTCCCCCTGCTCGTCAGCCACTTCATAAGTCATTTCAACGAGAAATTCTCGAGGAAAATAGTCCGCTTTTCACCGGAGGCTT
>JAJYGB010000263.1 GCA_021785235.1 Bacteroidota bacterium | reverse complement strand
CTGATGGCAGTTCCGCCAGGTACGACCCTTATCTGGTTCTCAGCACTGATGTCCTTAATCGGAAAAGTGTGCTTGTCAAAAAACTGGCTGCTGCATGCGTCCTCGACTTTTACGAGCTTGCCGATTCGAAAGGCGAGGAGGATCCCTTTCTTGACCCACTCGTTGACGCGCCACCCGGTCGGCGAAGTATGGTCGCGTTCTGCGGCCCGAATCTCGCCGATATCGAGGAGATCCAGGAACCGCTCGACGTTCGACTCCGCCTCGAGGCTCAACTCGTGAATCTCGTACAGCTTATCGATTTCTGCTATCAGAAGCTCTCTGCTCATTATTTTGCCGGAACCTGTATGAGTTCAAGTTCATTCAAAATCTCTTTTAGCTTGGCTCTCGTCGATTCCATCGGTGCAAGTAGCGGCAGCCGGTAGACCTCTTCTATCATTCCCATCATCGCGAGCGAAGCCTTAACAGGGATCGGGTTGGATTCGATGAAGTTCGCGTTCATGAGCGGAAGGAGTTTATAGTGCAGCTTTCTTGCATTTTCAAGGTCGCCAGCCAGGGCATACCTGACCATGTCGCTGAAAAGCTTCGGCACTTGATTAGCCACGACGGATATTATCCCGTCTCCGCCCAGCGCAATAAGAGTGAACGCAAACTGGTCGTCGCCGGAATAGACGGCGAAATCAGCCGGTCTTCCTCTCAGTATTTCCATCATCTGCGGGACGTTGCCGCTCGCCTCTTTTACGGCATAAACGTTCGGTATCTCTTCAGCCATCCTGATGGTCGTTTCAGCTGCTATGTTGCTGCCTGTCCGGCCGGGAACATTGTAAACGACGATCGGGATGTCGACTGCCTCCGCGATTGCGGCGTAATGCCGGTAGAAACCTTCCTGCGTCGGCTTGTTGTAGTACGGCCCGACAGAAAGAACGCCGTCGGCGCCGATCGACTTTGCGTGGATTGTTAAAGAGATGGCTTCTCTCGTCGAGTTGCTTCCCGCTCCAACGATGACCGGCACTCGCCGGTCTGCCTGGTCGAGAACTATTTCCATCACATACTGATGCTCCGGATGGGAGAGCGTCGCACTCTCACCGGTGGTGCCGGCGGGAAGGATCGCTTCGGTGCCGTTGGATATCTGGAAGTCGACAAGCTCTCTCAACTTCTGCTCATCAATCGAGCCGTCTTTCTTGAATGGAGTAATAAGGGCTACGCCGGTTCCACGAAAAAGCATCCGTCTCATTTCTGCCTCGTTATGTCTATTTTCGTTCTCAGAATCATCTTACGATTATGATTGTCGATCTGCGGTCGTGACGGCGAAATTTTCGGCTGTTTTCCGCCAATTCCGATCTTCCCCGCCAGTTCACAATTCAGCATTCAAAGTTCATAATTCTGAAAGGATATCCTTGAAAAGGAAAAATCCTTTCTTGCCTACAGCCCATTCCGCGGCAATGACAGCGCCGAGCGCGAAACCGCGCCTCCCTCTGGAAATATGCGTCAGCTCGATTCGATCATTATCAGAATCGAACAGAACCGTGTGCGTGCCGAATTCGCTTCCGATGCGGATCGAGTTGATCTGGAGTTCATCCTTCGGAATTCGTCCATCGGGGAGTCCCACCAGTTGCCGCGTCTTGCCGGGGAAATTTTCGAGGATCGCATTTCCGATGGCGATTGCAGTGCCGCTCGGTGCGTCCGCCTTCTGATTGTGATGCTGCTCGAGCACGGCGCAGTCGAAGCCGTCGAACTGTCCGAACAGCCTCGCAGCCCTTTCGACCACGGATATGAAAAGATTGACGCCCAGGGAAAAATTGGCGGCGACAACTGAGGTGATGCCCGCCTCGTCCACCGTTCTGCGAACTTCATCCAGGTGGTCCTGCCAGCCCGTTGTTCCTATCACGATCGGTTTCTGTATGTCCGCTGCAAACTTCACATGATCAGGAACTGCCGAAGTCACGGAAAAATCTATGAGCGCGTCGCATTGTTCGAACAGCGGCCTGACATCGGAAAGGTTCGTGTCAATATCCGCCGTGGCTGAGACGATGTGTGAGCGCTGTTTCGCCACGACTTCGATTTCCTTTCCCATCTTCCCGTAACCGAGCAAGCCGATGTTCATTGACAGATTCTCAATTTTGAATTTTGGGCTCTAAATTCTTAATTGTTAATTCGGAAGTCTTGTTGGGGATTTGAACGGGGATGGAAGAATAACCGATCGTAAAATTTGCCTTGACCAGTTTCCCGGGGACTTTCGAGCATACAGGAACGGGTTGAAAGACACTCGGGATGCCGACCGCGCCATTGCATCGCAGGTATCGGCAAAATAGCGCTCCATCCTGATAAAATCGCCTTAGACTTTATCCGGGTGACAGTCTGCAAGTTGTTCACTTCTTCCGTTCGGCTTCGTCGAGTAAGCTCGTTCGAAATCCGCTCCCGAGGTCGTCGCCGCATGAACCCTCGGGCGGGCAGCCCAACCATGAAGCCCGAAGTCGCGTTCACGGTTTCGGCGGTGATTCCTTTGCGCGTGTCTCCCGGGGCTTCGGACCTTTCCTGGATCACTCCAGCGAACACGGTTACTCATAACCACCGCACCTCTATTCAACAACAGTGGAAATTTAGTCTTGTCACAAGTGGAATGCA
>JAJYGB010000559.1 GCA_021785235.1 Bacteroidota bacterium | reverse complement strand
TCGGCGTCTGGGCCGGAAACTTCGACGCAACACCGATGCGCACCGTCTCGGGCGTCACTGGCGCAGGACCGATCTTCAGAGACGTCATGCTTTATCTCGAACAGAATGGCAGGTGGCTCCGCTTCCCGCAGCCCGACGGGATCGTCACGACGAAAGTGTGCACCAGATCGGGAAGACTCCCAACGAAAGACTGTCCCGGCACGATGGATGAAATCTTCATCGCGGGAACGGAGCCGACGGAGAAATGCGATATGCATCGCGTTTACAGGATAGACGACAGGACCGGAACGCTCGCGAACGTGAGCACTCCGAAGGAATATATCGAGACTAAATTGGTGGAGACGCTGCCGCCAATTTTCGACGCGTGGCTCGACCGGCAGAAGCCCAATGATGGACGCCGCGTTTCCCGCGACGGAAACGGAATCCCGGGAAAGCCTTCCGGAGAAGAATCGAGAAGGTCCATGACATCCGCCGAGTTCGGTATCGCGTCACCGGAGAATGGCTCGGTGTACAAGATCGACCCTTCGCTGAGGAGGCAATTTCAAATGCTGGAAGTTGCAGTTGTCGCCGGTCCAATATATCAGAACGTGAGGCTATTTATCGACGGGAAACTCTATTCGAACCTATCTGAAGCGAAAGTCGCCCGATGGGCACTGTCGCCGGGAATCCACGAATTCAGACTATCGGGGGAGAAAGAGGGACGAAGGACGAAAAGCGCGCCTGTCAGGATAATGGTTTATTGAGCTCCACGGTGCGGTGAAAACATGGTCCACTCCTGCATGAGGGATAGGTTACATATCTATCTTCAGCGCCCTTACAGCGAAGAATCTCGCCAAAAAGAAAAAGGCAACACCGATCAGTCCTAGAATCCACGCCCCCGAGAGATCGACCGGTAACCTACCCTTCGAAGAGAAGTAGCCGAAGGTCTGGTTGAAAACGATCGAGCTCAAGATCACCATCAGTCCGACCGAAACGAGAAGGGAGACCGTAGCTCCATGCGACGACGAAATCCTCACCGCGTTCTTCTCTTTGTAGTCGACAAACGCGCCCCCGAAAATCATTACCAGTAACGGAAAGATTATTCCGCCCATAGTGCCATAGACGATACTTGTCGGAATGAGACCGTGAAAATTCTTGAAAGGAGAAGGAGCGGCAATGCCGAGCATCGCGCCGATCGCCGACAGGAAAATTATGCTCGGCAGGATTTTAGCGTAGAACACTCTCGCGAGGCTCACCGGTGACGAACGCATCAGCCACATCGTTTCTCCTTCGAGGCTCAGCATGGGGTAGACAAAACGTACTGCCAGCGACACGACAAGAAAACTGTTGAAAGCATATATCAACGTGAACGCGGACGACACGACAAAGGTATCCGGCATGTACATCCTCATTTCGAAGAGATTCATCAGGAAAATCCCGATCAGCAGCATGAGTACCCCAAAGTGGAATGTCTGACCCGGCTCGCGAATGAAGAGGAGAAAATCCCTCTTCAGCAATGAAATGGCCTTGCCTTTCCCCTGTCCCTGCCCGGCGAAGGGATCGCCGGAATTCTTCACCTTTCTTTCGAAGAGCTTATGTCTGGCGATCCAGAAAGCTTCCTCGTAATACTTGTCCGCAAGCTTGATCATTACAAAGAAGAGCAGCGCCGCCACCGCGCAGACAATCAGGGCGGATGCCGCCGCGCCGACATAGTTGCCGGTCGTCGCGAAATAGAAAAAGTTTGCGGACCAGAAGCTGGGTGCCAGATAGTCGAGCTTTGGGTCGAGGACTCCGAGATACCTGTCGATGTGAGGGTAATATTTCATCACATCGTTGAACAACCTGAAGGGGTTATTAAGCATTACGTAGGAATATGTGCTTCCCGCGTAGAGAAGCGTTACGGCGACGACGGCGGTTTTGATCGATATCTTCTGCGATATCTTCAAAACGAGGAGGAGTATGATTGCCCCGGCACACGCGGCGGAGAGTATCAGCGGAAGGATTGAGAACACTACGCCGAGCGCGGCCACAAGCGGGTCCCCGAAGTAACCGGCGTACCCGCCCACGGCCGCCAGGATCAGTATGATCATAAGAGCGGAGCTGTAAAGGAATGAGTCGAGAAATTTCGAGATAAATATCTCTACCGGCCTGATGGGAAGTGTGTGGAGAAACTCCGCCTCGGTGTTCCTGAAGATGGTGACGAATGCAACGAGGATATTGGCTATGCTGATGATCGCGAAAAAAACGAAGAGCGCGAGCGCAAGGAGCCTATGGTAAAGGAAGAGCCCTATCCTGGCCTGTACGATCAGGTATTTAGTCGCGAATTCGATGACGCCGTAAGTCAGGTACGCGAAGATCGCGAATGTTACGACGGAAAAGAGCGATCGTGCCAGATGCCGGCTGACGCGCTCGCCCCCCTCCAGGTAAAGGAGGCGAAGCTTCGTTTTGACGAGTTCCCGAATCATGCCCGGTTCACGATGTCAGCTCCAGATACCTCTTCTCGAGCTCTTCGACGCCGTCGCCCGATAGCTGGTCCATCGATCCTTCGTAGACCAGCTTGCTTGACCTGATGATGCCTACCCTGGTACAGACTTCCCTCGCAAGGGAAAGCTGGTGCGTTGTCATAAACACAGCCGCCCCGTTCTTTGCCG
>JAJYGB010000038.1 GCA_021785235.1 Bacteroidota bacterium | reverse complement strand
CGCGCACCTGGTCATAATCGTCGCCTAAAATTTTCTCGGCAATATTAACGTCTATCTTCCCCTTATACTCTCGCATCAGAGTCTCAAGGCGAAGTTTCCTGTCGTTCATCGAGCTGTACTTGTCATGCGGATTGAAGACGGTCTCTCTTCTGATAATCTTCGGATCGCTCGGGAAATTCGACCCGACAAAATAGCCATCCTTCGTCCGCCAGACTTTGAAATACTTCAGGCCAAGTTCCAAGCGGGCAATTTCGTTTGTCTTCGTGTCGCCGATGAGCCAGTCGTTCGCGTATGCACCGTTGTTGTCCTTCGTCATGATCCGTACGAAGTCACCGATGTTGTCGGAATACTGCTCAGCTTCGCGGGCGCGCATGAATTCGGGCGCGCCGTCTGGATTGAATCCTCTGAACCCGGTTATGGTTGTCTCCGTGATGAGCATTCCGGCGCTGTTCTCAGCGAGGTCGTCGCCGCTGTCGATGAAGCCTGGGAACGCGTCCATGAGTATGCTGTTCCCTTTCTCAGGGACGATGTTTTCGATGATGTTCCACCGTTCTCCGATGATATAATCCGTCCAGCAGTTATGTGCCATGACTATCTTCCCGTCGGAAGTGTAGCTGCCGGTTGCGATGAAAGCGCTGCAATTTCCTGGAGCCTTCCCTCTCGCTCTCCGTTCCCTGAGCTCCCTTATGAGCTGGGGACGATAGTAATAGGCTATCTCCATCCAGCCGTTGAGGGCGGTTATGTCGATCGCGTCGTACTTGTAACCGCGCGCGCGGAGCCCCTCGGCGATACCTTCTATCTCGTGCCTGTATTCTTCGGTCAGCTTCGGCCAGAACATTCGCTTCGCCGCTTCGCGGTAAAACGTCCAGCTCTCGCGCGTCGTGCGGCCAAGATAAAATTTCAGCATGTGGATACCGTCATCGATCTCCGGCGCGAGGAGGTATCCATCCTGGTAACCTACGTCGGCAGGTGATCCCTGAAGGTGAACGAATATCCAGCCGTTCTTGTCGACCCTGTAAGAATGCGCGAGCCTTGGATTTGGAGGAGCGAATGCCAAACTGCCGGAAAAGAGTGTCGCGGCAAGTAAGAGGGTGAAACCTTTCAAACGACCGGGATGAAGTTTAGTGGCGGTCAATTGCCCGGAGGTAGCGGATTCCTGAAGACGTTGTCGGGCACGGACCAGGCGTTAGGAAAGCCGTGGCTCGCTATATAATTGACAGCCTGGTTGGCTTCGTATCTCGCACGGAAATCGCCCACACGCACCTTGTAATATGGTGAATCATAGACGATGTAAATGTTGTAACTCGGCAGGAGTGAATCGGCTTTCGCTTTCATGGAGATTGCTTCCGGCAAGTCCTGCGTTGTCAGGATCTGAACCCGGAACCCGGGAATCGTATTGTAGCCAGCGGCGCTGGTTAGTATCTGAAGCGTGTCCTTCTTCGCGGCAACCGTATCGCTTTTGGCTCCGGTAGTATCGGACAATCTGGCGAGCGAGTCAATTGCGACGCCGGCGGTGTTGATTGACAGCGAATCGTTCTTGAGACGCGTGGTGTCGCGGATGATCTTCACCATAATGGTTGCAGCCGATGAGGTCGTCTGTCCATTCGTATCGGCCGGTGAGACCTGTCCGAAGGCGGCGTCAGACGTGAGCGCAAGAAACGTAAAAAAGAGGGGCATTAAGACTGCCAGAGAAATGAAATTGGCGCGTTTCTCCAAAACTAGCTCCAGTTACTGTTGATAATCACGAAATGAAATTACGGGGAGCGGCTTTTGAAAACAAGGGAAAGGGAATATTCCGCTCTCTCAGAATTTCGACCATCATCGATCCTAGAATAATGTTCTAACCGTCATGTATTTTCGGAATGGTCCTCCGGGCCGTAAAACGTTCAAAGCTGAACAGCGTCTGCCGCCGCTCAAGAGCTGAAAAATCACACGAAGATACCAAGAGGAAGAAAAGAGAGTGACACGGAGAGGAGAAATGTTTCTCTGTGTAGCTCTGTGCTACTCTGTGGAACTCTGTGAAATATTGAAAGCCAAGCGGTGCCTGCCTGCCGGGCAAAAGCCGAGCAAATGAATGTAGAAACGCATTCAATATTTCTCGTATCTTCACTGTGCAAATGGTACCCCTAAAAAAAAGAAGGCGGACGGAGTTAACCGCCCGCCCTCAGGGTAGAAGGGTCGATAGGGACGACCTTACTTCAACAAAAGCATCTTCTTTACTGCCGAGAAATTCGGAGTCGACAGCCTGTAGAAGTACACTCCGGTCGGCATCATGGCGCCGTTGCCGTTGCGTGCGTTCCACGTTACGACGTGCGAGCCCGCACCCATCGTTTCGTTAACGATCGTCGCAATTCTCTGTCCGAGGATATTGTAGATCGTTACCGTCACGTGCATCGACGCAGGGATGCTGAACGCTATCTGTGTCGTCGGGTTGAACGGGTTCGGGTAGTTCTGGTCGAGCGTGTAGTTCACAGGCTGAACCGGCGCGCTCTGCTGAATTGCCGTCGGTACTTCGGGAGTCACGGTCATATTTGAGGTGGACGTTACCGGGTTGCCGCTGGCATCATAGGACGGCGAGGCAGTCTGAGTCGAACCCGATGTGAAGCCTATTACGTCGGTTTCCACCGTATAGTTTC
>JAJYGB010000386.1 GCA_021785235.1 Bacteroidota bacterium | reverse complement strand
ACGGTGCCGCGTATGCTCGAGAAAGCTTTTGAGAAGGCTCAGCACGTAGTTGAGAGCCTCCCATGGTACAAGCGTTCCGTGTTCAAGTGGGCAATCGATCTGGCGCTGAAATTTGACACGGAGAAGAAAATGTCATTAGGCTACCGCCTGAAACGGGTTGTCGCCAGCCGGCTCGTTTACAAGAACCTCCGCGAAGCCTTCGGAGGAAGAGTAGATTACATAATAAGCGGCGGCGCAGCATTGAGACAGGATCTCGCGAGGATTTTCTGCGCTGCTGGAGTCACTGTGCTCCAGGGCTACGGCTTGACGGAGACATCGCCCGTAATCTCCGTGAACCGATTGGATAGGAACAGGATCGGGTCGGTCGGACCGCTGATCCCGAATGTCTGTGCGAAAATATCCGGGGACGGCGAAATACTGGTCGATGGTCCGAACGTGATGTCAGGGTATTACAGAAATGCCGCAGCGACATCGGCCACCTTCAACGGTTCATGGTTCAAAACCGGAGACATCGGCTACCTCGACAAAGACGGCTTCCTGTTCGTGACTGACAGGAAAAAGGACTTACTCAAAACAAGCGGAGGCAAGTTCATAGCTCCGCAGGAAATCGAGTCCCTGCTGGCACACAGTCTCTATGTCGACAAGGCGATTGTAGTCGGCGACCAGAGGAAGTTTGCCTCGGCTCTGATATTTCCGAATATGGATGCGCTGAGGGGTTTCGCCGGGAAAAACAGGATCGCATACGCCTCCCCCGCGGAACTGATAACGAAACCGGAAATCAAGTCGTTGTACGACGGGATCGTGGAAGGAGTGAACAAGCAATTGTCCCACTGGGAGACGATCAAGAAATACGCAATCCTTGATGATGAATTGACGATTGAAGCGGATTATTTGACTCCGACGCTTAAGATGAAACGCCGAAACGTGGAAAGCCGGTATAAAAACATAATTGAAGAATTCTATAAAGAGTAACCGGGAGAATTTAATGAGACCTATCAGGAAAGTGGCAGTCCTTGGTGCAGGAGTAATGGGAGCTCAAATTGCGGGCCACCTTGCCAATGCCGGGATCAGTTCGTACCTGCTCGACATGGTGCCTGCGGAGCCGGATGAAGAAGAAAAGAAAAAAGGGATGACAATCAACGACAGATCGGTAAGAAACAGGTTCGCAGCGGCGGGATTGAAGCGCGCGCTCGGACTTAAGCCTGCGCCCTTGTTCACAAAAGAGAAGGCGTCGCTGATTACCGTCGGCAATTTCGAGGATGACTTGAAGAAAGTTGGAGAGGTGGATTGGGTCATAGAGGTGATTGTCGAGAGCCTCGCACCTAAGAAAGAGTTGATGAAGAAGGTCGATGCGCTCCGAAAACCGGGCACGATAGTCAGTTCGAATACCAGCGGCATTCCAATCTCACACATCGCAGACGGTCTCTCGGAAGATTTTCGACGGCATTTCCTGGGCACTCATTTCTTCAATCCGCCGAGATACCTTTACCTTCTCGAGCTGATTCCGACCGCGGAAACTTCACCCGAAGTGGTCTCCTTTATGCGCCAGTTTGGAGAAGAAGCATTGGGCAAAGGGACTGTCCTTTGCAAAGACACGCCGAATTTCATCGGGAACCGGATCGGGGTGGCGGCGATTATGTACGTGATTCATAAGATGGTGGAACGTGATTATACGATCGAAGAAGTCGATGCGATTACGGGACCTGCCTCCGGAAGGCCGAAGAGTGCCACTTTCCGTACGGGAGACATCGTCGGACTCGACACACTTGTTCACGTTGCTGAAAACCTGTATGAGGCTGCCCCCGACGACGAGATGCGGGACTATTTCAAAGTGCCGGAATTCATATTGCAGATGGAGAAGAAGGGCTGGCTTGGGGAGAAGACAAAGTCCGGTTTTTACAAAAGGGTCAAGAATGAAAAAGGGGAAACTGAAATCCTGACGCTCGATTTCAGGAATATGGAACACCGTCAGAGAAAAAAAGCCGCGTTTGCTTCTATCGATATGGGCAGGAATATCGATGATGTCGGAGAACGAGTCAGGAACCTGGCCTACGCAAAAGACAGGGCGGGCGAGTTCTTCTGGGATACTACGGCCGCGGTCCTGATTTACAGCGTGAACCGGATACCTGAAATCGCTGACGACGTCGTGAGTATAGACAACGCAATGAAGTGGGGATTTGGCTGGAGCCTCGGGCCGTTCGAAACATGGGATGCCATCGGCCTGGAAAAATCTGTCGAGAAGATGAAAGCCGAAGGAAAGCAGGTTCCTCAGAAAATCCTCGAGATGCTTGCTGCGGGTGCAAGGAGTTTCTATAAAGAAGAGAAAGGGATACAACTTTATTACGACTTTATCGGGAAAAGTTATAAAGCCGTCCCTGTACCGAAGAAGCTGATTAACCTGAAGCTTGAATCGAGTAAAGGGAAGGTGCTCAAATCGAATGCGGGCGCTTCGCTCATAGACCTCGGTGATTCGGTCGCCTGCCTGGAATTCCACTCGAAGGCAAATGTGATCGGTGAGGACGTTTTGCAAATGGCTGAACTAGGATTGAAAATGCTCGAAACCGATTCAGACGCCCTTGTCGTGGCAAACCAGGGCAAGTACTTCTCGGCAGGTGCCAATCTAATGCTGATCCTGATGCTTGCAC
>JAJYGB010000122.1 GCA_021785235.1 Bacteroidota bacterium | reverse complement strand
CTATGCCAACCGGCTTGCAGGGAAACAGCGGGAGATTCTTCCGCTTCCGCGTTGATTGTACCCGGCACTCAACCATCCTGAAAATGAGTGTGTTCTCGTCCGGGTGTTCGATTGCCTGCTCGTTTATGACGGAATACATCCTGAACCTGAGCGCCTTCTCGAGAGCTTTGAGCCCGCCGTTTTCGGGCAGGCCGAATTCAGACTTGATACGTTTTGCCTCCGCGACGGCGAAGCGTTCCCAGGATTTAGTATCGAGCTCGATGGCCGCGTCCATCCCATACTTCTCTTCGGCCGCGAGAAACCAGCTTCCGTCGTGAGCGAGCCAATTCTTCGCGAACGTCCTGAGGGCCTTCAGCAGCTCCTCACGCGACATGTTTTCGAAGTTTTCCATGCGCCCACTATAGCGAACCGGGCAATTTTGTTCAATCCAACGGGAGCATCGTGCGATTTTTCCCTATGAAATCTTGCACGGGATCGTTAAAATGAAGTCAAGGACGGATGACGTCGAGTCTGTCCGCAGATAGTTCTTGTAGCACAGAGATAGCATGGTACATCATATATTTGCCAACCCCCTTAATAATTCCCTCGAATGAAGGCCGCTGAAACGGATAATTGTCCCGAGGGTAATGACCCCCACCAAAATCCTGGAGAAACAATGCACAGTAACACAAGAACCAACACAGCAGTCCGTGGAAATCGGGCTTTCCGGTTAGGCCCGTTGCTTCTCGGCGCGGGCGCGATTCTAATCGCCTTAACCATGGTTATAGTACCCTCTTCCATCGCCGCGGGGAAGTCTCCCGACAAATCGTCGGATGAAACGGTGCTCCGCTCGACATTGAAGAATGGACTTCGCGTCGTGATAGTCCGTAATCCGCTCGCCCCTGTCGTGACAACGGAGATAAACTATCTTGTCGGATCGGATGAGGCGCCGGATGGATTCCCCGGGACGGCGCACGCTCTGGAACATATGATGTTCCGCGGCAGCCCCGGCCTCTCGGCCTCACAGCTTGCCGATATCACGGCGGCGATGGGCGGCGACTTCGACGCGGATACCCAACAGATGGTGACGCAATATTTCTTCACTGTGCCGGCGGAGGACCTCGACGTTGCTCTGCATATCGAGGCGATCAGGATGAGGGGTATACTCGGCACCGACAGTCTGTGGGATAAGGAACGTGGAGCTATCGAACAGGAAGTAGCTCAGGATCTTTCCAATCCGCAGTACGTCTTCTTCACGAAGCTGCTGGACGCGATGTTCAAGGGAACACCCTACGCGCACGACGCGTTGGGAACCCGCCCGTCCTTCAACAAGACAACCGGGGCGATGCTCCGTGACTTCCACAAGACGTGGTACGTTCCCAACAACGCTATCCTTGTGATAGTTGGAGACGTAGTACCGGAGAAGGCACTCGTCGAGGTGAAGAAACTTTTCGAGGACATCCCGTCCGGTAAACTTCCCGAGCGTCCGACTTTCGATTTCGCCAGCGTGAAGGCGGACACGATGAATCTTACCACCGATCTGCCTTACGGTCTGGCGGTTATTTCCTACAGGTTCCCCGGAACAAACAGCCCCGATTACGCGGCCGCCCAGGTTCTCTCCGACGTGCTCAGCAGTCAGAGAGGAAATCTCTATGCTCTCGTGCCGCAGGGTAAAGCGCTCTTCGCCGGATTTGAATACGATGGAATGCCGAAGTCAGGCCTGGGTTTCGCGGTCACCGCGTTCCCCAAAGGATATGATACCGGCAATCTGGTGAAAGAGATGAGTGATATACTCGCTTCCGAAATGAAGAACGGGGTCTCAGCCGATCTTGTTGAAGCGTCGAAGAGGCATGAGATCTCCGGGGCGGAGTTTCAGAAAAACTCCGTCTCTGGTCTCGCGCAGGCCTGGTCCGATGCGGTCGCCATAGAGCACAGGAACTCTCCCGACGATGACCTGAAGATGTTGGAAAAGGTAACCGTCGACGACGTTAACCGCTTGGCCAGAGAGTACCTCAACCCGGAACACGCGATAGTCACAGTGCTCGCGCCCCAGGCTTCAGGAAAGCCGGTTTCATCGAGCGCGTTCGGCGGTGCCGAATCCTTTGCACCGAAAGAGACAAAAGGCGTCGCACTGCCGAAGTGGGCCGAGTCCGCGGTGGGAAGATTGTCGATTCCACATTCCACCGTCAAACCGGTCGTTTCCATGCTTCCCGATGGTGTGAGACTCATCGTGCAGCCGGAAACTATCAGTAAGACGGTAACTGTCATGGGCAACATAAAGAACAATTCGCTCCTCCAGACGCCGGAGGGAAAAGACGGCGTGAGCGGTATGCTCGATCAGCTTTTCGAATACGGGTCGACGACGCTGGACCGGATTGCTTTCCAGAAGGCTCTCGACGATATAGGCGCGAACGAGTCCGGCGGCTCCAGCTTCTCGCTGAGCGTCCTGAGCAACAATTTCGACAGGGGCGTGCAGCTTCTTGCGGACAACGAGCTTCACCCCGCACTTCCGGAGATGGCCTTCAAAATTATCCAGCGGCAAACCGCGGCCACCGTCGCGGGCGAGCTGGAAAGCCCCGATTACCTGACGACACGAGCACTTCACGCCGCGTTGTATCCAAAGAACGATCCGACTCTCCGACAGACAACTCCCGAGACGGTCGACT
>JAJYGB010000611.1 GCA_021785235.1 Bacteroidota bacterium | reverse complement strand
GCGAGAAAGCTCAAACCACCCGCAGCCGCGACCATCCCAATGGCATCCTCGGGCGGGAACGGATAATTCGCTTCGTAAGCGGGACGGCCTATGCCGATATACTTGTGAAACACTTCGTCGTAAGTCAGAGCGTATCCTTCTTCCACCATGGTGCTGGCGATGTGAGGCCGACCCACAGAGTCATGCTCGCCAACTTTTTCAATTACCGACTCGAATGTCAGCGGTATTTTAATCCGGTTGAGTTTGGCAATGATCCGCTTGGCACGATGTATTCTGGCGTCGCGCAGTTCGTCAAGCCTGGACAGGAACTTCTTATCGGTATAATCGAAGTAATAACCGAGGAAGTGGAGCTGAAACCGTTTGTATCTCGAGGTGATCTCGATGCCCGGAACGATCTTCATCCCCATCTCTCCGGCGACGATTTCTGCTTCGGCGAGAGAGGAAACCGTGTCGTGATCGCAGATACCAAGCGTGGAAATTCCGGCCTGAGCAGCCTTCTCGATCAGCTCTCGCGCGCTCAGCGCGCCGTCGGAAGAATCCGTGTGCGTGTGAAAATCTATTTTGGCGGAATTCGTTGCCGGTTCATCAATCATAATCAGCTGAATTTCTGTCTGAAATTATCATAATCGAGTATCACTACCATGCTTCCATCCACCTGAAGCATTTTCAATTTTTCCATTTTACTGAAAGTGCGGGAGACCGTCTCCCTTGTGGTACCGGCCATGTTCGCGATTTCCTGTTGAACAGGCAAGTTATCAATCTCCACCTTCCCCTGCCTGATGCGTCCGCGTTCATCCGCGAACTGGAGGAGGACATATCCAACCCTGTGATAGGCGTCCTTCAGGGAAAGGCTTTTTATGAGTGCGTCGGCTCTTCTCAGCCGCTGCGTCAAATGCTTCAGGAGCGAGATGGCAATGCTGGGATACTCGTGCAGAAGTCCGAGGAAATCCTTTCGATGTATCATGAACAGCTCGGCGTTATCGAGAGCGACTACGCTGGCGGACCGTGTTTCCCCGTCAAGCAACGCCATCTCTCCGAATATGTCGCTGGGGCCCAGTATACTTAGGATTACCTCGCGTCCGTCTTCACCGATCCTGACAACCTTCACTTCTCCTTCCACTATGACAAACAGAGCAGACCCTGATTCCTCTTCCATGAGGATAACTTCGCCTTTTTTGTAGTTTTTCTTCACCCCACAAGCACTGATGCGGGCGAAATCTCTTTCTTCGAGCTCCTCGAATATCGGAGCATTCTTCAGAAACTCCATTGCCTCTTTCATACCAGCGCTCCCGGATTCTTCGTTTGTGATTCAAGCTTAAGAACGACCAAAGAAAATATAGATGCACCCCGACAGAAAGTCAACGTCAGGCGGCTCGACCCTCCCGGAACATCATGAACTAAATCTTTGTCACTCAGGTTCTATATTTACTGATGAATTCCCGGAAGGAAACTGACAATTGAGAAGAATATACATGGATTACACTGCCACAACACCCGTCGACGGCCGCGTCGTCGACGCCATGGTGCCGTATTTCGGCGGTGTTTTCGGAAACGCATCGAGCATCCATTCGTTCGGCAGAGAGGCAAAAGCGGCACTCGAGAACAGCCGGGAGAGCATCGCCGCGCTTATCGGAGCGCGCGGATCCGAGCTGTATTTCACGAGTGGCGGGACCGAGTCCGACAACTCCGCCCTGACAGGCATCGCTTCCAAATATTCCGTGGATGGGAAGAGACACTTGATAATATCCTCCATTGAACATCACGCTATCCTTCATGCGGCAGAGTCTCTGAAATCAAATGGCGTCTCGGTCACACACTTGAATGTCGACTCGCAAGGTTTCATATCACCGGAGGAACTAAGGAGTGCCATCACTAAGGAGACCTTCCTGGTAAGCGTGATACACGCCAACAATGAGATCGGTACGATTCAGAATCTGAATGTACTCGCCGGAATTGCGCATGAGAACGGGGGGCTATTTCACACAGATGCGGTGCAATCGTTCGGCAAGACAAATTTCAGCGTGACGGAGACCGGCGTCGATCTTGCCTCTTTCACTGCACACAAGATATACGGTCCAAAGGGAATTGGAGCTTTGTTTATTAAACGCGGAATCGACTTCGAGCCGACATTTCACGGCGGCTCCCAGGAACGTAATAGGCGGCCCGGCACCGAAAGCGTCCCTCTTGCCGTGGGCTACGCGGCCGCAGCCGAACTTGCCGCGCGAGAACTCGAGACGGAACAACCGAGGTTCGCGGCGCTGAACAGGCTCATGAGAAGGAGGATCGAAGCGGAAGTCCCGGGGGCACTGTTCAATTCCCCCGCGGAAGGGAGCGTGCCGAATATTCTCAGCGTCTCAATTGACAGCAATGAGGTCGAGATCGACGGCGAGGCACTCATCATAAATATGGATCTCGAGGGGATCGCGGTCACAAGCGGCTCCGCCTGCTCTTCCGGCAGCCTTCAGCCTTCGCACGTGATCAAGGCACTGGGTAGAGACGACAGGACGACGACGGCGACCGTGCGCTTCTCCATAGGAAGGTTCACTACGGAGGACGAGGTGCAAACGGCTATGGATATTTTCGCAAGAGTTGTCGCGAGAATAGGAAAGAAAAAAAGGTTCAGCTCACCCGTTTCATGACGGCGGC
>JAJYGB010000114.1 GCA_021785235.1 Bacteroidota bacterium | reverse complement strand
CGGTCATACATATTCCGCAGTTCTCGCGAGGATGCATGATCCGTTCTGGAAAATGTTCGATCTGACGTTCATAACGGTCGGGTTGTGGCACGGGCTGAACGGGACGTGGGGAATATTCCGGGACTACAAAATGAAACCCGCCGTTAGTCTCACGATATACGGCGTCATCATTTTGTCGGGGATTGCCTTCTGGGTTCTCGGCGTCAATACCATTCTTTCTTTCTAAACTTGTCCCGACTTCGTGTCGGGATCGAAATTTGAAAAGGAATTCGTGATGATTAAACATCAATACGATGTAATAATAATTGGTGCTGGAGGAGCCGGGCTCCGGGCGGCGCTCGAAATCCCGGAAGGTTTCAGCTGTGCAGTGTTGTCGAAGGTGTTTCCCACTCGCTCTCACACCGGGGCCGCCCAGGGGGGAATCGGCGCAGCGCTCGGCAATGAAGAAGAGGACAGCTGGGAATGGCACATGTTCGACACCGTCAAGGGAAGCGATTACCTTGGCGACCAGGATGCCATCGAAATAATGGCGAAAGATGCCATCAGGGCAATTATCGAACTGGAACACATGGGAATGCCGTTCTCCCGGACGCCTGAAGGCAAGATCGCGCAGAGAAGGTTCGGCGGACATACCAAGCCCGAGAATCCCGATGATCCGGATTCAAAGAGGGTTGCGGTAAAACGGTCGTGCTATTCTGCGGACAGGACGGGACATGTCATGCTCCACACCCTGTATGAGAACTGTATCAAGCAGAAGGTCCACTTCTACTCTGAGTTCTTCGTCACTGACCTGATCATGTCCGGTAAAAGCTGCGCGGGCGTCGTCGCCATGGATATTGCAACGAGCGAAGTTCACGTCTTTCACGCCAAGGCAGTGATGCTTGCAACGGGCGGTTACGGAAGAGTCTACAGGATTACTTCCAACGCACATGTCGGCACCGGAGATGGTTTCGCATTTGTGTACAACAACGGGCTCCCTCTTCAGGACATGGAATTCGTCCAGTTTCACCCGACCGGGCTGTGGAAGCTTGGGATTTTAATTTCCGAGGCGGCGCGCGGCGAGGGAGGAATATTACTGAACAATAAGGGCGAACGCTTAATGGAGCGTTACGCACCGAGCGTGAAGGATCTCGCTCCGAGAGACATGGTCTCTCGTGCGATAATAACCGAAATCCGCGAGGGAAGAGGCTTCAAAGGAAGCGACGGGACTTATTACGTCCACCTGGATGTCTCCCACCTTCCGAAGGAAGTGATCGACGAGAAGATACCGGAGATCACCGGTTTCGCAAGGACTTATCTCGGCGTAGAACCGACCAAGGAACCGATTCCCATACAGCCTACGGCTCACTACGCGATGGGCGGAATACCGACCACGGCGGATGCCGAAGTCATCAGAGACAGAAAGAGCACGACGGTCCCGGGTCTGTATTCAGCCGGTGAGTCGGCGTGTGTCTCGGTCCACGGTGCAAATCGCCTGGGAACAAACTCTCTGCTCGACATCATCGTCTTCGGACGAAGGGGAGGCAAGGCAATTGCGAAATTCATAAAGGATGCGGAATTTGCTCCGCTGCCGGAAGATGCGGCTGACAGGACTTTTGCGAATATCGATCGCATAATGAATTCCAAGGGTAAAGAGAAGGTCGGCGCGCTTCGTACGGAGCTGCAGGAAAAAATGATGGAAAAGGTCGGAATATTCAGAAACGCGAAAGACCTTAAGGAGATGACTTCCGAGATAAAGAGCCTGCGCGAGCGGTACAAGGAAGTCTCGATAGACGACAAAGGAAAAATCTTCAACACCGATCTGGTGGAAGCGATTGAACTTGGCAACCTGATCGACACGGCGGAACCGATCATACACGGCGCGCTGGTAAGGGAAGAGTCGAGAGGTGCCCATTCCCGCGAGGATTTTCCGAAACGAGACGACAAGAAATGGCTCAAGCACACTCTTATCTACAAGAGCGATGGAAAACCGAAGATTGATTACAGGCCGGTATCCATCACCCGTTTCCAGCCTAAAGAAAGAAAGTATTGAAAGGACTGTGGAAAAATGAAAGTCACTCTACGTATACAGAGATATAATCCTGAAAGAGACTCGGAACCATATTACCAGCAATTCATAGTTGAGGCGGGAGACGACAAGGAGCGGATACTTGATCTTCTGCACCAGGTTAAATGGAAATACGATGGCACCCTGACATTCAGACGATCATGTGCCCACGGAGTCTGCGGCTCCGATGGAATCCGGATCAACGGCAGAAATCGCCTCGCTTGCTCCACTCTTCTGAGGGATGTGAATTACAAGAAGCCTATAGTGATCGAGCCGCTGCCCTCAATCCCGATCGTCAAAGATCTCATCGTCGATATGTCGGATTTCTACAAGAAGTACGAGGCGGTGAAGCCCTATCTCGTGAACAACGCGCCACCTCCGGAGCACGAGCGTTACCAGAGCAACGAGGATGCGGAGAAGCTGTTCGAGTCTGCCAAATGCATCCTCTGCGCCTGCTGCACGACTTCATGCCCCTCTTCATGGTCGGACGACAACTACATAGGGCCGGCTGCGCTGTTGAAGGCTTACAGGTTCGTGTTCGACACGCGTGACGAGGCCGCCGACGAAAGGCTCGACGCGGTCGACACGCCGGACGGGATC
>JAJYGB010000030.1 GCA_021785235.1 Bacteroidota bacterium | reverse complement strand
CTATTATATGTTCAGCAAGTTCCTTTAGGCGGCCGTCGGCTTCGTTGGCTATTACGATAACATTCCCTTTCCTCGCGCGGACTTCCTGTATGTTGCTGAGTATCTTATCATAAGTCGAATCACGCAGTGCGATGAAAACGGCGGGCATGTTCTCATCGATGAGGGCGATCGGCCCGTGCTTCATCTCGGCTGCAGGATAGCCCTCGGCGTGTATGTATGAGATCTCTTTGAGCTTCAGGGCGCCTTCGAGGGCGACCGGGAAATTGACACCCCGTCCTAAATAGAGGAAATTCCTGGATTCCTTGAACTCTTCAGCAATGGCTTCGATCTGAGCGGTATTGTCGAGGATCTGTCTTATCTTCCCGGGAAGCCGGTGCATCTCCTCGACAATTTCTTTTCCCTGCTCGGCGGTGATGGTCTTCCTCTTGCGGGCAACGAGAAGATTTATAAGATTCAGCACTGCGAGCTGGGACGTGAACGCCTTCGTCGAAGCGACGCCGATCTCCGGGCCCGCGTGGATGTAGACGCCTGCGTCCGTCTCACGTGCGATAGTGCTCCCGACGACGTTTACAATGCCGTAAACGGGCACCCCTCTTTGTCTGGCCTCGCGCAGTGCGGCCAGTGTGTCAAGAGTTTCTCCGCTCTGGCTGATCGCCCAGACCACGTCCCCTTCCACAAGAACAGGGTTTCGATATCTGAACTCGGAGGCGTAATCGACTTCGACAGGGATTTGGGCATATTGTTCGAGTATATATTTCCCGACAAGCGCTGCATGCCATGAAGTGCCGCATGCCAGGATGACAAATCTTCTTGCGTTGACGATCTTTTCCTCGACCTCACGAAGGCCTCCCATTTTTGAGACACCTTCATCGTCGATCAATCTCCCGCGGAACGCGTTCAGCACGGTCTCCGGCTGTTCGTTGATCTCCTTCAGCATGAAATGTGCGAACCCGCCCTTCTCGATCTGCTCAAGGTCGAAGGTAAGGTGTTCCGCTTCACGCTCGACAGCCTCGTCATCCAGGTTCTTCAACGAGACATTTGTCCGCGTGATGACGGCGATCTCGTTGTCATGCATATAGATGACATCCCTCGTATGCCTGATAAGCGCGGAAGCGTCGGAGGCGATCAGGTTCTCAGAATCTCCGAGTCCGATCAGGAGCGGGCTTCCGCGCCTTGCGGCGACGAGAACATCCGGTTCGGCCGCCGACAACACGACGATTCCGAACGTACCATTCACGTCCTTCAGCGCAAGGCGGACTGCCATTTCCAGATTCTCAGTGCGAGAGTAAAACTCCTCGATGAGGTGAGCGAGCACTTCCGTGTCCGTCTGGCTCTTGAACGTGTGCCCGAGCGAAGTGAGCTTGGTCTTAAGCGACGAGTGATTTTCTATTATGCCGTTGTGTATGATGGCGATATTTCCGCTGCAATCGGTGTGAGGGTGTGCGTTCACCGTATTGGGTTCGCCATGCGTCGCCCAGCGCGTATGGCCGATCCCGATCTTCGCGGGGCGCAGACCCGACACCATCTTCTCGAGCTTGGAGACTTTACCGGGCGTCTTGGTCACATCGATGTGTTTTTCGCGGAGTAGAGCTATCCCTGCAGAATCGTACCCTCGATATTCAAGTCGCTTAAGTCCCTCGACAATTACTTTGCAGGCGTCTTTATCTCCTATGTAGCCTACGATCCCGCACATATACCGACTCCTCTTACTTAATGGCGATGGCTGCTATCATTCTGCCGCTTGACTCGCCGTCGCGCCGGAAGGAATGAAAATTCCGATCGCAAATTGTGCAGCGGTCACTGACGTCGATGTTTTTCAACGGCACACCCGCCGAGGTCAACTGCGATACCACAGCCTTTTTCAAATCCAGCATGAACTTACCTTCTCTATCGGACGGTTTCAGATTTTCACCATGGAAGTGCCTCGCAACGTCGTCTCCAACCTCGTAGCAACAGACTCCCGCAGACGGACCGACGAAGGTGACCAAATCTTTTGGATTTGAATTTAACTCATTTTTCAAGACATCCAGCGTTTTCCCGACAATATTTCTCGCAGTACCTTTCCAGCCCGAATGTACCGCGGCCGCAATCTTGCGCTCCTTGTCGAAAATCATTATCGGGACGCAATCTGCGACGGAAACTGTAAGGAGTAAATTCTTTCTTCGAGTCAACAGGGAGTCGGTATTAGAAAAGGTCGCCGCGCCATCCGCCAGGCACACATTGTCGCCATGAACCTGCCCTCCCCTGACAGTTGCCGATTCATCGAAGCCCAGAGAGGCGAAAAACTCTCTCCTGTTTTCCGCCTCGGTCGTTCCCGCCGTCCCATTTCGTCTCATGCTGAAGAACGAAGGTTTATTCTCAACCCTAAGGCTGACGGCATTGATCGCTCCCGCATGTAGAAGGAGCTCGGACTGGATGTAGGTGCTGCTCAAATTTTGTTCAGCGCTTTCTGTAAATCTCGCATAATGTCATCCACTTTTTCAAGGCCGATCGAGAGTCTCATCCCGCCCGGATCGATTCCTTTCTTCACCTGCTCCGACGCGGGTATTGCGGCGTGAGTCATGCTTCCCGGATGTTCGACGAGCGTCCTGATATTCCCGAGACTCACTGCGAGCGTTATCGTGTAGGCGTCCTTTGCAAGGAAGTTC
>JAJYGB010000016.1 GCA_021785235.1 Bacteroidota bacterium | reverse complement strand
GCCCGGGCCGTAATGGTTGTCGTAACCGAAAATCATGTTAAGACCGAGCGGGTCCATGTAATTGACGACCCCTTCCCTCGACTGCATCATCATGTCTTCGATTTAACTCACGACATCCTTATCGTTCGAGAAGGTCATCCTTATCCATTCGTCCGCGATTTCCTCCGACGAGAGGTTCGGGTTCCACGCGAGTCGCCCGAATGCGTACCAGCTCGACTGCCCGAACTCATTGCCGGTCCAGTTGCGGTCGGCGCCGATATTCGAGACGCCGGCAATCCCGGTAAGCGTGTGTGCATCGAGTGAACCGTCGATGACTTTCGCCACGGTTGATCCTTTGCCCTTCGCGTACGTGTCGGATTCCAGAGTCTCCTTGAACAGTGGTGCCAGATAGACCGTGCTCGTCCCCTGGCCGAGGTATTCCATTGTAATCTGGAACTCCATCATGAGATTCGTTTTCGGCATCGCGCCGAATAACGGAGTGAACGGTTCGCGCGGCTGGAAATCGAGCGGACCGTTCTTTATCTGGAGAAGTACGTTGTCCGCGAATTTTCCGTCGAGCGGTTTGAATATTTCGTAAGCCTGTTTCGCACGGTCCTTCGCGTTGTAAGTGTAGACAAATGCCCGCCACATTACGATACCGCCGTAAGGTTTCACCGCGTTCGCGAGAAGATTCGCGCCGTCAGCCTGAGTGAGTCCGTAATCCGAAGGACCCGGCTGTCCCTCGGAATTCGCCTTCACAAGGAATCCCCCGAAGTCCGGGATGAAAGAATAGATTTCCTTCGCTTTATCTTTCCACCATTCCTGCACCCGCGGATCTGTTGGGTTAGCGGTTTTCATCTTTCCGAGAATTATCGGCGCGTCGAAGTTGGCACACAGGTAAACCTTTATCCCGTAAGGTCGAAACACGTCCGCAAGAGCCGCGACCTTCTTGAGATAGTGGCGCGTCATTATGCGTGGATCGGCGTTGACATTATTCAAGACAGCTCCGTTGATCCCGATGGACGCGTTAGCGCGCGCGTAATCGATGTAACGACGTTTTATAAATGTCGGAAGCGTGTGCCAGTTCCATATCGAGAAACCTGCGTATCCCCTTTCAACCGTGCCGTTCAGATTGTCCCAGTGATCGAGCATTCTGAGTTTAATCCTCGGGAAGGAGATGATCCGAAGACTTGAGATGTCCTGCTCGGTTTGAAGAAGCCTGAGAAAATGAAAGACGCCGTAGAGTACCCCGATTTCCGTGTTTGCTGTAATGACGATTGCATTTTGTCCGCTGACCTTCTCCCTGAGAATGACGAAGCCTTCTTGTCCGACTTTTATAACCATGTTCTTCAAGCCGGCCGCGGCAAAAGGAGAGGAGCTCGTGTAGGTGCCGGCTATCAATTCGCCGTCCTCTTTCACGCTGCTCACCTCCGGGATGTTCGAACCGAGCAACCCGTCCAGTGCGATCCGCAGCTCGTGCTTCGCTGCTTCAATAGTGGGAGAACTTCCTTCTACCATCCAAGCCTTTATCGACTCCCTGTATTCCTTCACCTTCTGTGGATTGGATATCAAATCATATTTCATCCAGAGCCTGTATCCATCATCG
Source organism: Bacteroidota bacterium (assembly GCA_021785235.1). Next base: position 1,075 of record JAJYGB010000016.1, on the reverse strand, counting down.
GCAGAAGCTCTGACACCGAGGGACATCAACGATAGAAACAAGCCGAGAAAAACGAACGTCTTCTTCATGGCATTCCCGTTTTGTGTACGACTAACTTACGTTTTCACAAACAAAGAGGCCAGCAATTTCGTGCCTCTTTGAAAGGAGAATCCGGAAATCGGAGAATTTGTTCCCCGGCGATAATCCGTTGTGGGTTTGCTGGCGGAAAGTCGTTCAAGAGGGCTGCGAACACGATGACCAAAGACGAGCGCATGAAGATATTTTCCGATGCCGGGGAGATCGTCAAAAAGCAGGTACGGCAACAGAACGATCCGCCGCGGCGAAAAACCCTCAAGCAATTTATCCGGTAGTTACAAATATCCGACTTTTAGCGAAAGATATCGTCGAATAAATCCTCAAACCAGCTCTCGATTTTTCTGTATGTATGCCTGTGATGGCTCTGAAGGGAATGCGGCCAATATGGCGAACATGGCCGCCAACCTACCGATAGATTTCCTCGTTCTCATTTTTCAGGCTCCACGACAATTTGTCCCGGTGAAAAACCGATTTCGCGGCATCTGCCCGGCACCGATTGTTCTCGTTTTGACCGTTAGGATCTCTTCCCACGAAACCGCCGCACGAAGCGTATTTCAACCATCGCATGCCTTTCGCGGGCCAGCGCCGGCTGTAACTAGAAAAGCCGAAGGCCGGAAGATTAAGCGAAATGGCGCGCTGTTACCGCTTCCGGCGATCCTCTCACCCTCGGTCTACCGGCCCTTACTCCTCGTCTCCTTCAATATCCACTTCGTGACAACTTCAAGCGCTCTGGGTGAAATCGACTCCTTTATACTGCCGTATTCCAATGGCGAGCCCGTCTTGGCATCCTGGAAGAGATGGTTGAGTCCCGGTATATCGACAACTTTGAAATCTTTGTTGCCACCGCTCTTGAGTGCCTTCTCAAGCGCGGGCATGTTTTCGGCCGGCGGAACCTGGAGGTCTTTACTTCCCCACAGCGCTAGAACCGGGCATTTCACTTTCCTCAACGCAGGCACCGGATCATAAGCGAGGAAAGAAGTGTACCACGGTGAAAGCAGCT
>JAJYGB010000615.1 GCA_021785235.1 Bacteroidota bacterium | reverse complement strand
TACCAATATCCTTAGAAAGGAGACGATAAATGAATTGGTTCCACGTATCACTTCTATTCCACTTCATAGGGGTGGGAATGATCTTCACGGTTCTCTTCGCCGGCCCAATCATCGAGGCGAATTTCAGATGGGAGAACGACGTAAGGATGAAACAACACGCCGCGAAAATGCTTAGAAGCGTCGGGCTCCTTTCGCCGTTCGGCGCCCTCGTATTGATCCTGAGCGGGATCGGCAACATGATATTCCTGCAGATCACCGTGGGCGACCTATTCGGCAGCGCGGACTGGCTCGGCCTCAAGCTCCTCTTCTTCGTAGTCCTGCTCGGGATCGGCATGGTGATTAGCCCCAAGACGGCCCGACAGCGCGCAATGCTCCTCGATCAGATGAACCAGATTAATCCGCCTGAAGATGCAAACCAGAAGATGGATTCGATCAACAGCAAGCAGACCATTTTCTTCCTGGCGAACTGGATTCTCGTAATCATAATAGTCCTTCTCAGTTTGTTCAAACCGTAAAGACTCACGCGCACCAAAGCAGGAGAATTCTAATGAGTTCAAAAACAATCGCGTTGATACGCAGGTATGAAAACGGCCCCGGCGACCTCATAGCGAGCCTCGATGGGCTTTCGGACGGCGATCTCGACAGAAGACCGGCCCCGAAGAAATGGACGATCAGACAGCAGGTCCACCATCTGACGGATGCCGAGCTTAACCTTGTCGGCAGGATGAAAAAGATTATAGCGGAAGATAACCCGCTCCTGATGGCTTACGATCAGGACAAGTGGGCCGACAGATTTCTTTACACGAATACGGCGGTTGAAAATTCGATAGCGCTCTTCTACACTCTCAGGGCTTCCATGACCCCCGTCCTGAAGAGTCTTAAGGACGCCGACTTCTCGAGGACCGGCATCCATAACGAAAATGGCAAGATGACATTGATGGGAGTTCTTGAGCACACTGTCGAGCATTTCGAACATCACCTCAAAGCGATAGAGAAAACCAAGAGGAAGTACAAAATCAAATAGCCGTCAACCGGAGAGGTTAAGCGCACGGATAACACGGAACAAAACTGATTTGCACCGATATCGGACCATTTATTGAATCTGTGAGGATCCGTCTTTTCCGTGCCTGCATGCCGAAGTGACGTGTGAGAGCTTCCGGTTTCGGTTTGATCGTTTCGGCACGCAGGCGTGAAATACGTGTTCGATTTGAATTCTCGGGAATTCGGCGGCTCAACTGATGAGGACATCATGCGCGAGTACAAACTCTATATAGATGGCAAATTCGTCGATTCAAAGAACGGGCGGGTGGATGAAACACTCAACCCGTACGACGGCTCCGTGGTCGCAAGGTTCGCTGTCGCGTCGCCCGAAGATGTGGATTTGGCTGTCTCGGCGGCGAGGAAGGCTTTCGATTCAGGCACGTGGCCCGGAATGCCCGCTGCGGATCGCGCGGCTCACATAAAGAAGATAGGCGATAAGATCAGCGAGAACGCGGCGCACCTCGTCGAGCTCGAAGTTCTCGACTCCGGGTCGACTGTAAAGAAGGCTAAGGAAGATATATTCCTCAGCGCCCGGGCATTCAATATTTTCTCGAGACTCGCGGCGGGGGAAAATGAGCGCGAGATGACGGAGGTTTCCAAACCGGGGTTTGCAAGGAATTATGTAAGGTATGAACCGGTCGGCGTTGTTGGAGCGATAATACCGTGGAACTTCCCGCTTAAAATGGCGGCGTGGAAACTCGGCCCCGCGCTTGCGGCTGGATGCACGGTTGTCCTCAAGCCGTCCGAACTCACGCCGGTCACCGCGATGGAGCTGGCAAAAATCATTGATGAGATAGGATTGCCTCCGGGAGTTGTCAACGTGGTCCCGGGCTACGGCCTCGACGCGGGTGAAGCACTTGTCAGGCATCCACGCGTCAACAAGATCGCGTTCACCGGCTCGACAGCGGTCGGCAAGAAAATAATGGAGCTCGCCGCCAACGATTTCAAGAGACTCACTCTGGAGTGCGGAGGGAAATCGGCAAATATCGTACTTGACGATGCCGACATGGAAATCGCGATTGACGGAAGCCTTTACGGAATGTTTTACCATTCCGGCCAATGCTGCGAGGCCGCGACCAGGCTTCTGGTTCACGAGAAAGTGTACGATAGCTTTGTGTCGGCGCTTGTTGAGAAGGCGAAGAAGATGAAGCTCGGCAATCCGATGGATGAATCGACAGACATCGGACCTCTTATTTCGAAGAATCAGGAGGGCAGGGTGCTCGGTTACATCGAGAGCGGGAAGAGGGACGGGTTCAAAGTCGCTTTGGGCGGCGCCGCGTCTCGTCTGCCGGAACTCTCAAAAGGTAATTTCATTGAGCCGACGATCTTTCTCGACGTCGATAACCGCTCAAAGATCGCACAGGAAGAAATCTTCGGACCCGTCATGGTGGTTAGCAGATTCTCAACGGACGAAGAAGCTGTCGCTTTGGCGAACGATGTCGTGTACGGACTCGCGGCCGGAGTGTGGAGCAGGAATCCCGGGCGTGCGAGAGCAATCGCCGAAAAACTGAAAGCCGGCACAGTCTGGATAAACGAGTGGCACCTGCTAAACGAGCGTGCCCCCTTTGGCGGTTACAAGCAGAGCGGGATCGGAAGAGAGTTCGTCCGGATCTGCGTCGAAGAATA
>JAJYGB010000580.1 GCA_021785235.1 Bacteroidota bacterium | reverse complement strand
CCTGGCAGTATCTGCACGACCAGGATCGTGGCCGGTATTGGTGTTCCACAGATTACTGCCGTCATGGAGTGCTCGGCGGCTGCGGCGAAGTTTGGAGTGCCGGTCATCGCCGATGGCGGCATCAAGCAGACAGGCGATATAGCTAAAGCCATCGCTGCCGGAGCCGACAGCGTAATGATTGGAAACCTGTTTGCGGGTGTGGAGGAAAGTCCCGGCGAAAAGGTGCTTTACGAGGGGAGAGCTTACAAAGCTTATCGTGGCATGGGGTCGGTAGAGGCAATGAAGGCAGGGAGTAGCGACCGCTATTTCCAGGACGTCGAGGATGATATCAAGAAGCTTGTCCCGGAAGGAATCGAGGGACGCGTTCCCTATCGCGGTCCGCTTAGCGACACCGTCTACCAGATGGTTGGTGGATTAAGAGCCGCGATGGGTTATCAAGGATGTAAAACGGTGACGGAATTGAAGAAGAACGGGAAGTTCGTCAAGATAACTTCTGCCGGGCTGAACGAAAGCCACCCGCACGATGTCGAGATTGTAAAGGAACCGCCAAATTATCATCTATGAATCCGACTGACATGCAGAAAGACTCCCGGAAATTTGTCGCGAGTCTTCAGACATACATGAGGAAAAATGCGCTCGACGCGTTCTTCGTGGCCGAATTGCCAAATGTCCGCTATTTGACAACTTTCACCGGAACTTCAGGCTACTGTCTGGTCTTCCGCGACAGCGCCTACTTTCTAACCGATTTTAGATACAAGACGCAGGCCTCGCGCCAGGTAGCCAGCTGCGAGACGGTCGTTTATTCAGGCAACCTTTTCGAATTCATTCGGAAGAAATTCTTCAAGGGATCGAAAGAAGCGTCGATCGGCTTTGAAGATACTCTAACCGTTGGGATGTTTAGCGAAGCGCAGGAGAGAGTCAGCGGCTGCAAATTTGTCAAGACTTCCCAGGTGCTTGAAAAGCTCGCTGCAGTGAAGACGAAAGGTGAAGTAGAACGGATCCGTCAGGCTTGCGCGATAAGCAGCACGGCGCTCGACGTGCTGGTACAGGAAGAATGGCGAGGCAAGACCGAGTCCGAGCTCGCGGCGATGCTGGAGTTCAACCAGAAGATCATCGGAGCGTCGGGAACTTCATTCGAAACGATCGTGGCAAGTGGAGCTCGAGGAGCGATGCCGCACGGCGTTGCTTCCGGCAAGGAAGTGACACGTAATGAATTTGTCACCATCGACTTCGGTTGCTTCTACGATGGCTACGCTTCCGATATCACGCGGACTTTCCAGACCGGCTCGAAAGTGAAACCGGAGCTAACGACTATTTACAAAGTGGTCCACGACGCCCAGTTGAAAGCAATCGCGACGGCCCGTGCCGGCGCAAAAGCGAGTAGGGTGGACGAGGCCGCGAGGGATCATATTGAAAAGAAGGGATACGGGAAGTTCTTCGGACACGGCACCGGACATGGTGTTGGTTTGAGAATTCATGAGTTGCCGAGAGTGTCAAGGATTAGCGAGGACGTATTGGAAGAAGGTAATGTGATTACGATAGAACCGGGCATTTATATCCCCCGGCTCGGAGGGGTTAGGATCGAGGACGATTTTCTCGTGACGAAGGACGGGGTGGAGCAACTTTCACATTTTTCTAAGGATGCGGAATACTATATTTCAGCCTATGGCAGACATTGACGTTGATACGTCGATTGCCTGTCGGTTGAACAAAGGAAATCGGGAAAATGGAAAATAAAGTACTTGTCATCGCCTACTATTTCCCTCCGATGGGAATGAGTGGCGTGCAAAGAACGTTGAAGTTTGTCAAATATCTGCCAAAGTATGACTGGGAACCGACCGTATTGACTGTTACACCGACCGCTTATTACGCGCTCGACTACGGAATGCTGAGAGAGATGAACGAGAACAAGATCAGGACGGTTAGGACCAACTCCATAGACCCCACTCGCTTGTTCGAAGCGGGCAAGCCTGTTAAGATGCCTCACGAGAAACTTCGCAATTTCATGAGCGCAGTAAGTCAAGCGGTTTTCATTCCGGACAACAAGGTTGGCTGGAAACACGAAGCGTTGAAGGCTGGAAGGAAATTGATGCGTGAGGAAAAATTTGACGCAATTCTTTCCACCGCGCCACCTTACACCTGCCATCTTATAGGGCTGGCTCTCTCCAGCGAGTTTGAGGTTCCACTAGTAGTCGATTACCGCGATGCCTGGGTCGATAACCCTTTGCATTTTTATCTGACGCCCTACCATAAGATCCTCCATCAGAAACTGGAAAGGAAAGTCCTTAGAGCTTCGAACAGGATCATCACGATAAATCGTAGAATCAAGGAGCTCATGATCAGGCGATACAGGTTTCTCGACTACAACGATATCGCCATAATTCCGCAGGGGTACGATCCCGCCGATTTCCAGGTGGAGGATGCTCTCAAGTTACCTTATTCCGATAGGATGAGGTTTACTTACTCGGGAACGTTTTACAGGAACAGGACACCGAAGTATTTCCTCAAAGCGTTGGCAGAGGTTTTAAAAGAGCATCCCGGGTACAGAAAAAAAATTGAAGCGGTGTTTATCGGGACCTTTAGAAAGGAGAACCTCGCGCTGATTGAATCGCTCGAGCTGCAGGACGTTGTGAAGGTATTCGGATATCTCGATCACAAGTCCGCGATGAGATACCT
>JAJYGB010000406.1 GCA_021785235.1 Bacteroidota bacterium | reverse complement strand
GACTACAGAATAATCTCCAGGGAGAAGAACATGGACCATCGTGAACTAGGAAGACAAGGTTTGAAGGCATCGACAATCGGCCTCGGCTGCATGGGAATGTCGCAGTCGTACGGCCAGGGAAACGACGAAGAGTCTATCGCCACAATTCATAGGGCGATCGAGCTCGGGATCACCCTTTTTGACACGGCTGATGTCTACGGCGCGGGTGCCAACGAGCTCCTGGTCGGGAAGGCGTTGAAACCTTACCGGAACAAGGTTTCGATTGCCACGAAGTTCGGTAACGTCAGGACGAAGGACGGCCAAACGCTCGCCATTAACGGCAAGCCGGAGTATGTGCGCCAGGCCTGCGAGGCCAGCCTGAGGCGTCTCGGCGTCGAGACGATTGATCTCTATTACCAACACCGCGTGGATCCGGACACACCCATCGAGGAAACGATCGGCGCGATGTCACGGCTTGTCGAAGAGGGGAAGATCAGGTTCATCGGAATGTCGGAGGCGTCCGCGAAGACGCTCAGACGCGCGAACAAGGTCCACAAGATAACCGCCCTGCAGAGCGAATACTCGTTGTGGACACGCGATGTCGAAAAGGAAATCCTGCCGGCATGCCGCGAACTCGGGATCGGCTTCGTGCCGTTCAGCCCGCTCGGCCGCGGATTCCTTACCGGACAACTCAAAGACAATAGCGGTTTCGGCGAGAAAGACTTCAGGAAGGACAATCCGAGATTTATGGGAGAGAATTTCATGAAAAACCTGGAGTTTGTAAAGAAGCTTGAAGAGTTAGCGGCGGAGAAGAAATGCACAGCGGCACAGCTCGCTCTGGCGTGGGTGGTTTCTCAGGGGAATGACATCGTACCTATTCCCGGCACCAAGCGGAGAAAGTATCTCGAAGAAAACATTTCCGCGCTTGACGTGAAATTGTCGAGAGAAGACCTGGCCCGCGTAAACGAGATCGCCCCGCCGGGGGCAGCCGCCGGCGCGCGATACAACGACCAGATGATGAGGGCGGTCGACAGATAGCGTTCGGCCCGGTAGAATACCTGCGTGATTTGGTGTCCGGTTATGCCTGCGGCTTAAGCGGCTTCAGAACGGATGCTGCAACTGACAATGCGAGAATCCCCGCGACGACGGCGAGGGAAATCAGCACCGATATGTCATAGATATCCGCAATGAGCATCTTTCCCCCTATGAACGTCAGAATAGCCGACAGCCCGTAGTTCAGGAACCTGAATATCTTCATCGTCCCGGCGAGCGCGAAGTAAAGCGCCCTGAGCCCGAGGATGGCAAACAAGTTCGAAGTATAGACTATAAACGGGTCCCTCGTTATAGCGATGATGGCGGGGATCGAGTCCACAGCGAAGATTATGTCGGTTGTCTCGATTAAGATCAGGACGACGAACAGCGGCGCCGCGAAACTGCGCGCGTTATCTCTGACGAAAAATTTGTCACCCCTGTAATCCTCGGTGACGGGAACGAGCCTTCGGAAGGCTCTGAGTACTGGGTTCTTTTCGGGATGTATTTCCCTGTCGTGCTGGAAAGCCATCCTGATGCCGGTAAAAACGAGAAAAGCTCCGAAGACATAGATGACCCAGTGGAATTTCTGCATAAGGGTTATCCCGGTGAATATGAAAAGTGCGCGCATTACAAGGGCTCCGAGGATTCCCCAGAAGAGGACCTTGTGCTGGTACCGCGGATCCACCCTGAAGAAAGAAAAGATAAGAACGAATATGAAGATGTTATCGACGCTGAGTGATTTTTCTATGAGGTATCCCGTCAGGAAGCTCATCGCGTCGGCAGGTCCGCGCCAGAAGTAAACTCCGAGATCGAAAAGCAGGGCGAGGGTAATCCAGACCGCAGTCCATGCCAACGCTTCCCTTACATTTACTTCGTGGGCTTTGCGATGGAACACACCGAGGTCTACGGCGAGCATGACTGCGACGAAGATATTGAAGAGAACGAAGCTGCTGATTTCCGACGGCATAATCGTGAGTATCCTCAGTCCCTGTTTGAACTATCGTTGGACTCAGGAGAAAAAATAAAACGGCGGACCTCAGCCCGCCGTTTCATCATACCGACCTGTTGGTCGTTCAGTTCTGTGAAAGCTTCTGGCCTTGCAGGGGACTCTTCTTCCGTCGTGAAACGACGAAGATGACCAGCACGACCAGTATGATAATGATAATGGTGTATGTTAACCAGTTCGAAGGCTGCGCCGCTCCCTGCCATGCAGCGAGTTTCGTCTGCAGCTGGGTCTGTTGATCCTTCGTGATGATCCCTTCGTCAACAAGCATAGGCAGCCACTGAGTGCCGACGCTCGGGTTCCAGACATTGTCCATGAAGTTCTTCAGTCTGGCAGCCTTCTCAGATGTAGAGGCTTTCAAGTCTCCGCCCTGTGAGTCGAGATACGCGCCGAGGCTAGTGACGAATTCACTGCCGTTGCTGAAGTGCTGGACGTCGATTTTGTTGCTCGTGAATTCGGCGTTCAGGCCACTCCATAAGGTGGAATCCGCCTTGCGCCCCCATTGTGCTATTGCAGTGTCAACCGCCGCGACCTGTTTGGCTCTCTCTCTCTTGTTCACATACAGGTTTGCCAGCCTCGGGCCGAGTCCATTCCAGTAAGAACTGAACTTGTGCTGCTCTTTGAGCATCTGCACGAGGTCCTTGCCAGTCAGCTGTGTGGACTCGAGGAACTTCATG
>JAJYGB010000323.1 GCA_021785235.1 Bacteroidota bacterium | reverse complement strand
GAGATTCAGGAGAACGATCGCGTGGACGTTTCCGCTCCCTGCATGGCCGTACAGCGCATACCGGACATCGTGGCCATTGAAAATCTTTTGCGCGCCGGCAAGGTAATCTGAAAATCTATCGACCGGAACGGCCACGTCTTCCACGAATGAAGTTTTCCTGCCGGGTTTCTCGATCTTATAGAAAATCGAGGAGGCCTCTTTGCGAACCCGCCACAATTTGGCAGCCTCCTTTTCGTCACGCGGAAGGATTTGTTTGCTGGGAAGGCGAAGCCTGGAGAGATGGCCGGAAAGTTTCGAAATCTTATCCTCGGCCAGTCCGGGTTCTCCTTCTTCAAATTCGAATATCAATATTGAAACGAAGTCTTCTCCAAGGAGGGAGTCTATCTGGGGATCGAGTCCGAGGGCTGCTGCGGCGAAGCTCTTGTCGAGCATTTCAACGGCGGCCGGTTCGAACTGAAGCGATTCGTTTGCCGCGATTGCGCACGACTCGTAGGAGGGGAAATATGCGATAAGGTTTCTCTTCTCGACGGGAGTGGGGAGCAATTTCAGTGTCGCCTCGGTCGTTATCCCCAGTGTGCCTTCGCTTCCGCAGAGGAGCTTTGTCAGGTCAACACGTTCGCCTGAGATTGTTTCGAGAAGATTGTATCCGCATGAGTTCTTTGGCGACTTCGGAAATTTGTCCCTGATGATATCCCGGTGCGGCGTCAGCAGAGCGCCGATCTTTCCGGCGATTTCGCCACCGGAATTTGGAGAGATCGGAAGCAACTCTCCGCCTGCCGTCACTATCTTCAGTTCCAGCAAATTGTCCTTTGTCGCCCCGTATTTGACCGTGTGAGCACCGGCGGCGTTCGTGCCGATCATTCCACCGACGACGCACTGAGTCCCGCTTGACGGATCCGGTCCGAACTTGAGTTTATCCCGGTAAAGAGCCTTATTGAGGTCATTGAGAACAACTCCGGGCTCCACCCTGGCTGTTCGGGAATCCGGCTCGATAGCGAGAATGCTTCTGAAGTACTTGTTGAAGACGAGTATGATCCCGCTCCCGAGGGGTTGACCGGCAAGGCTCGTGCCCGCCCCGCGGCCGATTATCGGAATGCCCCGCTCGCTGCAGTAACGCACCGTCTCAATCACATCCTCGGTGTTTTTCGGGACGACTACTCCGAGCGGTTTCACCCGGTACATGCAGGCGGCCGTGCTGAAAAGGGTCCTTGAGATGTCGTCGAAAAGTACATCCCCCGAGATTCGCCGCGTCAGGTCGTTGCCGATCTTCTGCGATTTATCCTTCATCTTGAAACTTTTCCGTGTGAGTTTCTGTCGCGGTAGTGGGAGATGAGCGCTTCCTCGCACGGGTCTGCCTCCAGCTGAAACGTCGGGTGGTCTATTCCGAACCTGTCGGATAACTGGTCATCGAGCGTGGCTGTAATTTCTGTTGTCCGGCTCAGCTGCATGTCGTCGACCACGATGTGAGCGGACATCGCTTTGAAATTCGTCGAGAGGCTCCAGATATGGAGGTGATGAACCCCTTTGACCCCGGGGAAACCGCGTATGAATTCGGCGACTTCGTTCAGGTTTATCCCTTTAGGGGAACCTTCGACCAGAATATTTACCGATTCCAGAAGCAGATCCCATGAGCTCTTTATGACGAGGATACCGATGGCGATTGAAATGATCGCATCAAGGATATGCAAATTGAAAATGGAAATGAGCAGTGCCGTAATGATTACCGCCGCGGATTCGAGCGCATCTGTCGTGAGATGCAGAAAAGCACTCTTCACGTTCAGGCTTTCGCTTCTATGCGGACGAAGCAGGATCACGGACAATAAATTTGCGCCGAATCCGATCGAAGCGATTATCACCATCAAGCGGCTGTTGATCGTTTGCGGTGAAGAAAGCCGGGAAAACGCCTCGTAGATTATGTAAGCTCCGATAAGAACCAGGGCCGCCGAGTTGATGAACGCCGCGAGGATCTCTATCCTCGAATATCCGTAGGACTTTCTCTCGTTGCTTTCCCAGTACATCATCTTTGCCGCGATGAAGCTGATTATCAGAGCTATGAAATCGCTGAAGTTGTGGAGCGCGTCAGAGATCAGCGCGAAACTGTTTGAGAAAATTCCCCCGGCTAACTCCGTGACCGTAATCAGGCCGTTCAACAGGATCGAGTAGAGAAGTTTTCGGTGTATCGGGCGCTTTATATCCATGCACAAATTTCAATTACTGGAACTTCATAGTCAACGCGGGGAGGGTATCAGCCGCCGGAATTCTTATGTGCGTGATATTCTGATGCTGCCTTTTGAAGGAAGCTCTCCATTCTGTCCGCCGAATTTTCCCATGTAAATTTGGAAGCCCAGCGGATCGCCGCATCTTCAAAACTCCTGAGCGCGGCCTCGTCGGTAAGCAGGAATCTCATCCTGTCGGAAAGGCTCCCGATGTCGCCGTATTCGTACAGTAATCCGGTCTGATTGTCTACAACGCTGTCCTTCAAGCCGGGGACGTTTGCCGCGATGACCGGTTTCCCGCAGGCATTGGCTTCGATGACGGTCAATCCCCAACCTTCCTTCGCGGAAGGATTAACGAGGAAAGTCATTTGCTGGAGCAGCCGGACCTTCTCTTCGTCCGGGACTTTTCCGGTGAATATTACCCGCGGTTCGATCCCGAGCCTGCGGACCTGTCCTTTCAACTCGTCGATATTGTCTCCATCGCCGACGATCCG
>JAJYGB010000113.1 GCA_021785235.1 Bacteroidota bacterium | reverse complement strand
ACTTAAAGGCCTTCGAATGGAGCGGAAACGTTCTCCACTCCGAGATCGCGAGGCGCACTGCTGACTGGATCCTGGAAACAATGAGGTCGCCAGAGGGTCCTTTTCACGCGCACGAGGATGCCGACGTCGGCCCTGAAGATGACGGGAGTTACTGGACTTGGACCGAGGACGAGACACGCAACATAGTGACCGAAGATGAATTCGGCGTCATAGCTCAGTATTTTGATATTCGCAAATCTCCAGATGACACTCATGAGCTTCCCGACAGGAACGTACTGCGAGTGGCGGTGGCTCCCGCTGAGATTGCAAAGATCTCGGGAAAGTCGGAGAGAGATGTTGCGCAACTGATCGAGTCAGCCACGCGGAAGATGCTCGAAGCCCGCTCACATAGAAAGTCCCCGTTCATTGACCGGACCGTTCTTGCGGACAGGAATGGCCTTGCCATTAGCGCGCTTGTGGAGGCATCAATCGTTCTGAAGGAGCGCAGGTATCTGGAAGCGGCCGAGAAGGCGGCGGATTTCATTCTCTCGAAGATGACGGATGAACGCGGGAAGGTGGCACACGCCTTTGCAGGGATTTCCGTGACTTACAACGGCCTTCTGGATGATCAAGTCTACTTCGGGATCTCGCTGCTCGACCTTTTTGATGTCACGCGAAACGATATCCATCTTGACGCGGCTGAGAAAATCGGTCAGGTGCTTCTGGATGATTTTGAGGATAAGGAAGCCGGAGGGTTCTTTGACAGGCCCGCGGAGAGTAAAGAGGAAGGGATCCTTTCCAGCAAGAAGAAACCGATCGATGACGCTCCTACTCCTTCAGGTAATTCCGGCGCGGCTATATTCCTCGACCGTCTTTTCACAATCACTGAAAACAGGGAATACTACGACGCAGCCGATCGCACTCTGAAGGCGTTTGCCGGCGGCGCGGACAACTTTGGAATCTACGTGGCGAATTACGGGAGAGCACTACGCCTTCACCTCGCACTTCGGAAGAACAGGAAGTAATTCCTGCGTGTGCGGGGATATTTACCCCTTATTTCCTTTTATGAGCGGTTCCAGTGCGAGCCGCGCCCTTTCAAAGTCGCTCTCAGCCACGAAGAAATCGACATTTCCCATCCCGGGTATAGGGTAGACAGCGGCGACATCCTCGTTCTGGGTGAAGTATTCAATCTGTTCCTGTTGCAGGATCATCTTTGCAAATATTACGTCCGATTGAACGAAGGTGCTGTAGACTTTCACGCGGTTTGAAGGCATGTGCTCAGTCATGATCCAACCTTCGCGAGCGCGTTCTTGAAATCAAGCATGAGGTCCTCGGGGTCTTCAAGCCCGACGGATATTCTGACCATACCTTCGGAGACGTGGGCTGATTTAAGTTCTTCGGGACTCATTTTAATATGGCTTGTGAGAACGGGTATGCTGACCAGAGTCTCCACGCCACCAAGGCTGGTCGCGTTCAATCCGACTTCGAGGCTATCACAGAATGTTTTCGCGGACTTGAGATCGGGGAGTTCGATGCAGAGCATTCCGCCGAAGCCGAGCATCTGCTTCTTTGCCACTTTGTAACTTCGGACCGAAGGGATACCGGGATAATAGACACTGACAACTTTTTTCTGGCGCTCGAAAAATTCCGCGATTCTCTGGGCACTCTTATTCTGCTGCTCAACGCGGACCTTGAGAGTCTTTAAGCTTCTGTCGAGCATATACGCATCCATGGGGTTTATGCAGCCGCCGAATGCCTTCAGCGTCTCTCGCACCGGCTTAATGAGCCGCCTCGATGAGACAACGGCACCGGCCATTATGTCGCTATGGCCGCCGATGTACTTTGTAGCGCTGTGCACTACAATGTCGACGCCGAAATCGATAGGATTCTGATTGATGGGGGATGCGAAGGTATTGTCCATGATCGTTAGGGCTCCCGCCTTCCTGGCAGACCTCACGGTCTTCTCGATAGAAATGCAATCGGTGGTGGGGTTTATCGGCGATTCGAAATAATACAGTTTCGCGTCAGGGAATTGGATGTGTGCCTTGTACAATTCGGCTTCGTCCACAAAATGGACTTCGATCCCGAAATTTGGCACCACGTCTCTGAGAAACCTGTACGCCATCCCGTATAGCCGACGGAAAGCAACGATGGTATCTCCCTTTTTAGCGAATGCCAGGATTGCTGTCGTAATTGCCGCCATCCCGCTCGAGAATAGAACGGCGTCCTCGGCGTTTTCCAGGGCGGCAAGTTTTTCTTCAGCGTTCCTGACGGTCGGATTTGAATAGCGTGAGTAAATGTAAAATTCTTCCTCGTCGCCGATAAACTTATCGTAGTCATCGCTCTTTTCCACGGCAAACGTAGTGCTTGTGTATATCGGGAAATTAGCACCCCTGTAGAGGCTGTCCTTCCTCCCGTGAATGGCTTTGGTAGACTTGCTTCTCGTCAATGCTCCGCCTCCTTGAGAATATCGATCATTTCCTTGACGGCCCTCTCCATGCCGACAAACAGGGCATGTGCAATGAGCGCGTGTCCGATGCTAAACTCCCCGATCTCTTCTATCATAGCGACAGGTTTGAGGTTGCGGTAATTAAGGCCATGTCCCGCGTTTATCTTGAGGCCGAGCTTCGCTGCATCACGCGCGGATTTCTTTAACCGCTCCAGCTGCTCGTCAACAGCTTTTCCACGGGCATTCGCGTATTCGCCGGTGTGGAGTTCAACAAAGTCGGCGCCGGTGCTCTTTGCGGCTTTGATCTGGTCCTTGTTGGGGGCAACGAAGAGGCTGACAAGAATATTCTTCCGGTGAAATCTCGATGTCACTTCCGTCAAATGTGTCAGCTGGGAGACGACGTCCAGTCCCCCTTCGGTCGTCAGTTCCTGACGCTTCTCCGGAACGAGTGTGACCAGGTCCGGAACCACATCGAGAGCAATATTGATTATTTCCTCCGTCGCCGCCATCTCGAGATCCAGTTTGGTCTTCAGTGTCTTGCGCAGGAGGTAAACGTCGTTGTCCTGAATGTGTCTTCTGTCTTCGCGAAGGTGGCTGACTATTCCGACTGCGCCGGCCAGCTCGGCGATAAGCGCCGCAGTCACCGGGTCGGGCTCGTTCTCTCCGCGTGCCTGCCTGAGCGTCGCGACGTGGTCTATATTCACCGATAGTTGTTTCATTCCGGTATTCCTTTTGGTCCTGGTTGTCCGGGCAGGGAAACTCCCGAACGTTGGCGGGCGATTTCGTAGCATATAATCCCTGTGGCCACGGATACGTTAAGCGAGTCTATCTTACCGAGCTGTGGGATTGAGAATGTCATGTCGGACTTCTCGCGCAGCAGCCTCTTCACTCCGCTCCCCTCGTTGCCGATGATAATGGCTACCGGCATCTTGAAATCGAGCTCGGCTATGGAAAGGGGAGACTTCCCGGCGCTTGTGGCGATCCAGTATCCTTTCTGTTTCAGATAGTTGATCGCCTGGTGCAGGTTTGTTTCGCGCGCAATCTTGACGTGGAACGCCCCGCCGGCCGACGCCTTGATGACGGTTTCGTTGAGAGGGGCCTGTTCCTCCTTCGGGATTATCACACCGTCAACCTGAAAGAATGCGGCACTTCTCAGGATGGCCCCGAAGTTTTGCGGGTCCTGGATACGGTCAAGGATAAGCATGTAAGGATACTTCTTGCGGGCCGCGGATTCGACGAGCGAATCCAGGGGTTCAAAACGTATTTTGCTTACCGTCGCTACAATGCCCTGCGCCGACTCTCCCGGAGAAAGATTGGCCGTAAGTTCCCCGAATTGCTTGGAGTCGACCCTTGCAAGCGGAATGCCTTGACGTTTCGCGACGGTGTAAATCTCATTCAGGCTTCCACCGTGCGCCGAGTAGAGGACGTAGATTTTAGATATGTTGGCGCCGCTTTTCAGCGCCTCGGCGACGGCATTACGACCGACGATTCTGTCTTCAGCCAAATATGCTCCCTTCGAGAGTCTTTTGATTGTCCGGATGTTTGAAATTTAATCAGAAGTGGAATTAAAATCTCGTGTTGCTACTCGAATTCGGCGAACTTTCTTAGGAACGCCTCTTCATCGAGTTTAAATTCGAAAACCATTCGCTCGTTTATAAACACGACGGGGACCTTGTTTCCGAATCTTTCGAACATGTCCGTGTTGTCCTCTATGAGTATCCTTTCAAGAAAGAATTTCTTTTCCTTCCTGAGCCGTTCGAGAATGGTTTCAGCCTCGTCGCATAAGTGGCAGTTATCCTTCTTATACAGGAGAACCTTCGTCACGTTTTTATCGCCGAGGCTTTCCTGTTGAAATATACGAGTCCACCGATGCCGATGAGAATAAGTACGACGGCAAAGAGCTGCGCCTCGCTCAGGCCGAAGAGGAGTCTTGGATTTAACCTGATAAACTCGACAAGTAGTCTCTCGGAACCGGCGAGCACGAGGTAAATCATGAACAATTTGCCATCCTGCTTCATGTTCTTTCTCATCTTCCAGAGAATATAAAATATTATTACACCGGCGATGAACTCATAAATGGGTGTAGGGTGGAGGAGGGTGTTGTTAGGGACAATTCCGCCGGGGAACTTGTCCTCGATGTGGGGAAAATCCCTGAAGGCGATTGACGGCGGCACAATGCCGTTCGAGTAGTTGACTCCCCATGGGAGCTTTGTGGGCATGCCGTAATCGCCGTCTCCTGAGAAGTGGCATCCGAGCCGTGCCACTCCGTATCCGAGCATGAGGGCAGGTGCGAGCCCGTCAGCCACTTTGGCGAACTTGAACCCCTTTCGATGGGCCGCCCAAAGAATCATCACGGCCGCGAGCACAAATCCACCGTACCAGGTGAGTCCGCCCGGAGAAAATGCCATCCCAACCGGATCCCTGAGGAAGTCGCCCCAGTTCTCTATGAGGGAAAGTATCTTCGACCCGGCAATGCCGAAGATAACCGCGAGAATAGTGACTTCGTTCGCGAAGTTGGCGCCGAGTCCTTTCCGCTCGAATTCTTTGATGGCGACGTAGTTGGCCGCAAGAAAGCCTATACCCATCATGAGGCCGTAACTGTAGACGCTGAACGGACCCAGTTTGAAGAGTACCGGCATCACTGTCTTGCTCAAAAGGTTACTCAACATTTCTAATAATCCCCTTGAAAGGCCCACTCGGAACGGTCGGTCACGATGTCTATGAACCTGTCCTGTCTCGGACTCCTGATGATCTTAAGGTTCTTCCGGAGCGATACCTTGAATTGGTTGACCTGTTTACCCCGACGGTCTATGAGGATGGTGTAGTCTCCTTGTTTGAGATCTTCCATTTCGCATCTGCAGAGCGCGGGCCCGGGGCGGGGGAAGTCCGACATAGGAGTCTTCAATCCCAGTATGTTGAAGAAGATTTTGTCATCCACTCTTTTGCTCTCGACGACCAGTTCATAAACGAAATTCTGGAATTGTTCGGATGTGCGGAATAAAAATACTATTCCGGACCTCTTCGAAAGTTCGTCCGTGAACCGTTCGATGAGCAGCTTGAATTCGACCGATGAATCGGCTTTGTGTAATTTCGGTGGGTTCTTCTTTGCCATCAGGCGTCAGATATCGAAGTAGCTGATTTCTTCTTCCTTGAAGAACTGCACTATTTCGGCGGGGTTCTTGGCGGTCAGAAGCTTCTTCCTGAATTCATCCTTGTTCATGAGACGGGAAATCCTGCTAAGCAGCTTGATGTGGGGGCCGACCATATTGTCTCTGCCCACCAGAAGAAAGAGAAGTCTAACCGGCTCTCCATCCAGGGATTGAAAATCGACCGGTTCACTTGTAACTGCGAACGCCGCGACGATATCGTTCACGGCGTCGGTTTTTCCGTGCGGAATTGCGAAACCCTTTCCCACTCCCGTGGACATTATTTTCTCGCGTTCGAAAATGGCTTCCCGAACTTTTTCCAGGTCCTTTATCTTTTTCGAGCTTCTCAGCAGATCTATTACGGAGTTCAGCACTTCCTCTTTCGTCTTTCCCGGTAACTTAGTCGACACAAATTCATCTTGAAGTATATCGCTAATTTTCATCTCTAATTATTCTTCCTTTCGTTGTGAAGCCTTTAATTGGGAAGTTCTTGAAAAGTCAAATATGCAGCGGCGCTTCGCAGGAGGCCGCCGGGTGACTGTCATGCACCATTACGTTCCCGGTCTGCTACCCTGAGCCCATTCTGAAAGCCATGAATTTATTTTGAACTCGAACTTGTCGACGACCGAACTAGCCTGCGTCTCGCTGGCGGATTCTGCGTTGATGTGGAATATGGCTCGCTCCTTGTCGGGGAGGAGATGGACCCATGTGCCGTCATCATAATGGACCTTGATGCCGTCGACGGTTTCGCGGTTCTCGTCCTTTGTCAGGTCGATGAGCCTCCGCATGATGGCTCCTTTTTCGCTCCACGGGCAGTCCACGTTCTTCTTGACCATCCTGAACCTCGGTACAGCCCTGTCGAGCTCCGCAAAAGTCAACCCCGTTTTTGCGGTCATCTCAAGAATCTTGGCGACTGAGAACATCGCGTCGCTGGCGAAAAGGAAATTTGGAAATATGAAACCGCCCTTGGTTCCTCCTACAAAATCGTATTTGCCTTCGAAGGCGGCATTCATCAACGCCTGGTGGGTCGCCTTCGTCCGCACGACCTCAAGGCCGTGTTCGGCGGCGACTAAATCCACTTCTCTTGATGCGGAGAACGGGACGGCAATTCGCTTTGCGCTGGGATTTGAAACCGCAAACAGCTTCGTCACCAGAGAGAGGAGGCGGTCCTCCTCTATGAACTCGCCGTCCTTATTCACGACGAATACTTTTTCGGCGCCGGCGTCGAACATGAAACCGAAATCGTAATTGAGGGATTTTACAATATCTTTCAGCTGCTGGAGGTCCGACTGCAACTGCCGCTGTGTACGCGTCAGCCTCTTCGGGTCGAGGTAGGCGTTCAGGGCGACGACATTCGTGTTGAGCGCGCCGACTATTGTCGGAAAGAGAGTCGAGGCTATACCGTTTGAGTAGTCTATTACCGTGTTAAACTTTCTTTCCCTTACGACATCGATGTCGAGAGATTTGATAAAGTCTTCCCGGTAGCTCTCGATCGTCCGTTCGGGGAAAAAGATATCACCGACCTGGTCGTGCGTCGCCCTGGCAAACTCCTCACCGAAGAAAAGCCTTTCGACGGATCTTACCTTGGCCTGAGAGAGGTCTCTGCCGTCGGAGTCGAAAAAGATTATGTCAGTCAAATCGGGGTCGAGCGGGCTCTTGCGAACGTGTATCCCGCCGGCTGCCCGGCCGCTCCTTAATTCATGCCGTACAATAGGAACCGGTTCTCCCCTGAGGTCGTAGACGTTTGTGCCGGCCGACATGAATCCGACGATCAACGAGCGGTTGATCATCCTGCTGACGGTGTCGGAGTCTCTGCTGCACACGACATACTTGCCGGTGCCGAGGAGGGAACCGAACGCAGCTCCCAGCTTCGCGGCGAACTCAGGGTTCATCTCGATGTTGGAAGTCCCCGTCACTCTCGCGTCCGTGAAGATGGCGGAAAGCCATTTGTCCTCCCAGACGAGACTTCTTGAGAGAGTAGCGCCCGTATCAACGACCTTCTTCGGCCATAGTTTGACGTTGGGTTTGATGTGGGCCCTTTTTCCGATGATGCAGTCGTCGCTGATGAAAACATTTTCTTCTATCTCGACCCGCTCCCCGATGATCGTATTGCTCCCGATAACATCCCCGGTAAGCATTGAATACCGACCGACCGTGATGTTGTCCCAGAGTATACTCCTGCTGATGTGGGATTCAGAATCTATAGATGTGTTGTTGCCTATAATAGATTCCTCCAGCTCAACATTTTCGCCGAGCGTGACATTTTCCCCGATTACAACCGTTCCCTTTACTTTTAACGTCGGAGGGATCGTGAACCCAATTGGCGCCACGACCTTCGCGCCGTCCCGGATTGTCTCCCTGCCTTCGATGGCCACGGTCACCTTGCTGTCGAGGCAGTCAAGCTGTGCCTCTATATACTCGTTCAAATTCCCGACATCGCGCCAGTAACCTTCGGCTGAATAGCCGTAGAGAGCCATGTTCTCTCTGAGCATCAGAGGGAAGAGCTCCTTGCTGAAATCGTATTCCTCACGGTAAGGAATCATCTCGATCACTTCGGGTTCTATCACATATATGCCGGTGTTGACGGCGTCGCTGAACACCTCGCCCCATGTCGGTTTCTCGAGAAACCGGACGATCTTCCCGTCGGCTTCCGTGATGACGAGGCCGTACTGAAGGGGGTCGTTAACGTGGGTGAGAACAAGCGTCGCTTTTGACTTTTTCGATTCGTGAAATGCCACCGCCTTCTTAAGATCAAAGTCGGTGAGCACATCGCCGCTGATTACAAGTACGCGCGATCCCTTCAGAAGCTCATACGCGTTTCGAACGCTGCCTGCCGTTCCATAATCGGAATCGGCTTTGACGTACTTTATCGAAGCGCCGAACTGGCTTCCGTCCTGGAGAAAATTCTTTATGACACTGGGATGGTAAAATACGAGGACAACAATTTCCTTTATGCCGTGCTTCACAAGGAGACGTACGATATGTTCGATCATGGGTTTATTCATAATCGGAACCATCGGCTTCGGGATCTTGCTCGTTAACGGGCGAAGCCTCGTTCCAAACCCACCGGCCATGATGACGGCTTTCAACATGTCTTTGCCAAGCGCTCCTTGATTAAAAATTCGGTGAAATATAAACCCAATGTGAGGCAAAATCAAGGAAACGGCGGGATGCCGATGAGCTAAGTCAAGGTCTCTCCGAGGCTTGCAAAGCGATTTGGATTAGTACCCCGGAGTTGTTAAATTTTTCCGGCCTTTAATTCCATCCTGTGAGGTGGATAAGGACCTGCCGAATGGTATAACCTCACACCTGGATTTTTTGGCTCTTTCAAGAACTCATCAGGAGTAAACATGAGAGTCAAGTCAAAGATTGCCGACGCTCTGCAGCTGGCCCGGTCGATCACACGCCTTTCCCATGAGATACTCGAGCACAACAAGGGCGCCGCGAATTTATGCGTAATTGGCATAAGGACGCGGGGGGACTTTCTCGCCAAGAGAATAGCCGACAAGATTTCGGAAATTGAAAAAATCAGCGTGCCACTGGGCACACTCGATATCACGCTCTATCGGGATGATGTCAGGCATTCCGATCTACTTCCCGAGTTGAAGCGGACCGAAGTCCCGTTCGACATCACCGACAGGAACGTTGTCCTTGTCGACGATGTCCTTTTCACCGGGAGGACGATTCGCTCCGCGATGGATGCGTTGATAGATATTGGCAGGCCGAACACGATTCAGCTGGCTGTTCTTGTGGACCGCGGCCACAGGGAACTTCCCATAAGCGCCGACTACGTGGGCAAGAATCTGCCGACCGCAATCAAGGAATCCGTCGTGGTCCATCTGGCGGAAGTCGATGGAACCGACGAAATATTACTGGTGGAGGAAGATGACAGTCCGCGATAGTCACTTGTGGTCTGCCATCGGGCTCGGAGAAAGGATTGTAGACTGATGACCCAAGGCATTAGAAATTTGCTCGGTCTCCGGGAGATGGAGCCCGAGGGCATAGCCGAGATACTCGACACAGCCCGCAGCTTCAGGGAGGTGCTTGAGCGGCCAATCAAGAAAGTCCCCACGCTACAGGGCACAACGGTGGTTAACCTCTTCTTTGAAAGTTCAACCCGCACTCGTATTTCGTTTGAGCTGGCGGAGAGGCGATTAAGCGCCGATGTAGTGAACTTTGCTGCGAGCGGAAGCAGCGTCTCGAAGGGAGAGACCCTTAAGGATACGGCCCGGAACATCGAGGCTATGAAGACCGACATTGTCGTGGTCAGGCATTCGTCGACCGGCGCAGCTCACTTTCTTTCGCGGCTTCTGAAATCTCCCGTCATAAATGCGGGCGACGGCATTAACGAGCATCCCACGCAGGCACTCCTGGACATGTTCACGATACGCGAGAAGCTGGGAGAGTTGAAAGGGCTTAACGTTTGTATCGTCGGTGACATAGTCCATAGCAGGGTTGCCCGTTCGAATATCTTCGGCCTGACCAAAATGGGAGCGAACGTCGCGGTGTGCGGACCAAAAACGCTTATCCCCGACTACCTCGAACAGTTTGGAGTACGGGTCTTTCTCGACATTGACGAAGCCATACAGTGGGCCGACGTGCTTAACGTGCTCAGGATCCAGCTCGAGAGGGAGGCCGGGGGTGATTTTCCGACCATCAGAGAGTACCGTCTTTACTGGGGTGTGAATCGCAACCGGCTGGAGAAGTCGAAGAAATCGATAGTCATCATGCACCCCGGGCCGATAAATCGCGGGGTCGAGCTCGATGCTGATGTCGCCGATGGGGAAACCTCAGTCATTCTCGACCAGGTGACCAACGGCGTGGCAATCAGAATGGCAGTTTTATACTTAACAGGAGCTAAACCCTCATGAAGATATTTCTCAGAAACGCCAGGGTGGTAGATCCGGCGGGAAAATACGACGGCCTTTTCGATATCCTTATAGTCGACGGGGCAATGCAGGAAATAGGTTCGTCGCTCGGCGGAAATCCGGTCAACTATGAAGTCAACCTTCGAGGTAAACTTGTCGTCCCCGGGCTGTTCGACATGCATACACATCTACGAGAGCCGGGGCAGGAGTACAAAGAGGATATCGCTTCAGGGATCGCGGCCGCCGCCAATGGCGGTTTTACCGGGATTGCCGCGATGCCGAACACCGATCCGGTTGTGGATTCCGCTGACGTGGTAAAGTACGTTCTCGACCGCGCAAAGCAGTCGGGGCTTGTGAACGTTTACCAGATTGCCGCGATCACCGAGGGAAGGAAGGGCGAACGCTTATCCGAGATGAAAGACCTCTCTGAAGCCGGCGCGGTAGCATTCAGCGACGACGGCTCCGCCGTTTACGACTCGCATGTGATGAGGCTGGCGCTAGAATACTCTTCGATGCTTAATAAGCCGATCATTCAGCACTGCGAAGACCGCGCCTTGACGAAATCTGGGACGGTAAACGAGAGTCCGGACACGATAAAATACGGCCTGAAAACTCAGCACCGGCTTGCCGAAGAATTGATAGTCGACCGTGACATCAGAATGCTCGAAGCCTTCGGCGGCAGATACCACGCGACTCACATGTCTACTGCACAGTCGGTTGAGATGATAGCGTCGGCCAAGAAGCGCGGCCTTCCCATCAGCTGCGACGTGACTCCACATCACCTCTTCCTGGACGACAGCATGCTTGGAACTTATGATTCGGATTACAAGGTAAACCCTCCGCTGCGCACTAAGGGCGATAACAGAGCACTGATCGAGGCGCTGAGGTCGGGTGTCATCGATGCTATAGCGAGCGATCATGCCCCGCACGCGATTCACGAAAAAGAGGTGGAGTTCGACGCCGCGCCCTTCGGCATGATAGGACTGGAAACCACAGTCGGCGCAGTGATGACAAAGCTCTTTCACGAAAATGTATTGGATATTCACGCCATCGTAACCCTGCTCTCAATCAACCCCAGGAAGCTCCTAGGTATTCCGGTCCCGGAATTCAATCTTGGAGCGAAAGCTGAAATAACTATTATTGATCCGGAGTATGAGTGGGTGGTTGAACCGGAGAAGTTCAAGTCGAAGAGCAGAAACACAGGATTCAAGGGTTTGAAGTTCAGGGGGAGTGCTGTTGGTATTGTGAACGGAGAGAAGTTTTTCTTCTCAGACAGGCTGAAGTAACTATTGTATGATCCTCCTTAGATAAACTTAGCCGCCGTATCGAGCGCATCTCTGAGGAGTTCCAAATACTTTTTCCGGGGGATTTCCTCCGCGCCGAACATCTGCAGGTGCGGTGTGATATACTGCGTGTCCAGTAGCGTAAATTCCTTTGCCTTGAGGTGTTCAATCAAGAACGCCAGTGCTACTTTTGACGCTCCTGTTCTTACGCTGAACATCGACTCGCCGAAGAAAGCGGAGCCGAGGGTGACGCCGTAGAGTCCGCCCGCGAGTCCTTCGGAGTCGAAACTCTCGACACTGTGGGCGTAACCCAGCCTGTGCAGCTCAAGATAACTCTCGATTATCTCCTCGTTGATCCACGTTTCGTCCCTTCCGGAGCAGCCTCGCATCACCTTTTCGAAACCAGTGTCGATTTCAATCCGGAATACATCCTTTCTTATAAGCTGCCTGGTGGAACGGGGAATGTTGAGTTGGTCGAGAGGAATTATCGTCCTCGGGTCGGGAGAGTACCATGAGATGATATTGTCCTTGTCCGCCATGGGGAAGTATCCGATGGTGTATGCGCCGAGAAGAATATTCGGTGGAATCATCTGCTCGGTTTGTTCTCCGATGTATCGCGTTTCACGATGACTTCTTGCGCTTCCTTCCCGGACGGAACATCTTACCCGCCACCCAGGTTCGAAAAGAAAGCGGCATTACGCTGCCCAGATAGTAGAGGGTCTTGTTGAGCGTGCCCGTAACAACGAATGACTTCCCTCCGTCTATCGCCTTGAATGCCTTGCGGACGACGAATTGCGGCGGATGCACCTTAAGGAGTGACTTAGGTTTCTTCATGCCCGCGTTCCTGAAGAAGGATGTGTCCACCGGTCCAGGGCATAGCGCGATGACTTTAACTCCAGAACCGGACAGCTCTCCTCCGAGCGCCATGCTAAAGTTCAGGACGAATGCTTTCGTCGCGGAGTATGTTGCCATGTAGGGGACGGGCTGGAATGAAGCGGTGCTCGCGATGTTGACTATGGTTCCGCTTCTCCTTCGCAGGAACATCCCGATGAAGCGGTGACTTAATTCCTGAACGGCAACACAGTTCAACTCGGTCATCCTCATCTCGTTAGCCACATCCAGTTCGTTGAAGTCACCGTTAGACCCATATCCCGCAGAATTCACGAGATATGCGACGTTCAGATTATTGTTCGTACAGTATTCGACCAGTCTGTTCCTGTCCAATGGGTCGGCGATGTCCAACGAGAGAGGGATGGAGTCCACGCCGAATCCGGATTTGAGTTCGGCCGCGATTCCTCTGAGCTTATCTTCGGAGCGGGCGACGATCACGGAATTGGTGCCTCGTCTCGCAAACTCCCGGGCGAACTCCAAACCTAATCCTGCCGACGCTCCCGTTATTATGGCGTATTCTTTCATCAGTCCATGGTTTTGTGATTGACCTGTGCCAGGCCGCGTTTGAAGCCGGGACCGGCGTCTGCGTATTTTATGCGTAAACTGTTCAAAAAGCAAAGGATTAGCATGCACGGAATATTCTTCCGGATCGAGTAAGTCGGGGCGGTTCACCTTGCATTTATTCCCGCGCTTC
>JAJYGB010000388.1 GCA_021785235.1 Bacteroidota bacterium | reverse complement strand
ACAGAAAGCGCCGTTAAGAATGATGCCTTCGAGCGCTATGTTCACGACTCCACCGCGCTCACTGTACACGCCGCCGAGCGACGCGAGAGAATAGGGCACCGTTATCCTGATTGTTTGCGCGAGGAACGCGAGTGAAAATATCTGGCTAATCATTTACCCTCAGTGTCCTCTTCTTGATAAAGTTCACCAAGATCTTTCTGAAAATTTTGTTGGATGATATGACGAATATTATCACGATGGCCTGGAGAATGCTGACGAGCTCCTTCGGGACCATTGTGTTTATGACAAGCCCGCCGTATTCGAGCATGCCGAAGAGGAGCGCGGCAAGTATCACTCCAAACGGATTGTTGTTTCCGAGAAGCGCCACTGCAATTCCCATGAAGCCGGTCCCGGTAGAGAAACCTTCCTCGAAATAGTATTTGTAACCCATTACGTAGTTTGTACCGACGAGCCCTGCGATAGCGCCGCCGATGGTCATGCTAAGAATGATATTCTTTGCCACGCTGATCCCACCGTACTCTGCGGCTTTGGAATTCAGTCCAACCACTCTGAGCTCATATCCATACCTTGTCTTATCAACGTAGTACCAGACGGCAACCGCGGCAAGAATAGCTATCAGAATGGAGAAGTTCACGGGGGAGCCGGAGAAACTTGAAAAGATTGCGTCGAAACGAGGTATCTTTCCTGTTGGGGCGATTTCAGGAGTGTGCACGGTTGCAGGCACGTTGAACAGGTTGGTAACGAAGAAGCTGACAAGCGCGGCGGCAATGAAGTTAAGCATGATCGTGTTGATGACTTCATGCGCGCCGGTTTTCGCTTTAAGATAACCCGGTATGAAACCCCAAATGCCTCCGCCAATCATCCCCGCCAGGATCAGAAGTGGAATTTCAAGAAACGCAGGGACGCCCACCGTATACATTCCGACGAGCGCCGTCATGAACGCTCCGATCTGAAGTTGCCCCTCGGCTCCGATGTTGAACAGGCCTGCCTTGAAGCAGATCGCGACGGATAGACCAGCGAAAATGAGAGGGGTGGTTTTAAAGAGGAGCTGGCCGATGCCGTAGGAGGTACCGAGCGTCTGCGAAAAGAGCACCGAGTAAACCTGGAACGGGTTCTGTCCAACGATCAATATGAAAATCGCGCCTACCGCGAAAGAAAGCACGACCGCGAAAATGGGTATGAGAAAATTTTGGGTGGCGGGGTGTTCGAGCCAATGCCTTCTTTTTGTCTGATCAGCCATCAGATGCCTTCTGCGAGGAACCCCGCTTTGAACCTGTCATATAGAGTCCCAGTTCACTTTCTTTCACTTTGTTATTCGGGAAAATCTTCACGATCTGTCCGCCGTACATGATCGCGATGCGGTCGGAGAGACTGAGTATTTCGTTGAGATCTGCTGAAATCATGAGAATTGCTTTCCCCGCGTCCCTTGCCTCGACTAGTGTCCTGTGGATAAACTCGATGCCGCCAATGTCCACACCGCGGGTCGGCTGGCTTGCGACGATGACCTGCGCATTGCGTGAGAGCTCTCTCGCTATGATCACTTTTTGCTGATTGCCGCCGGAAAGGCCGCGGGCTAACGCATCAGGGTTCATCGGACGGATATCGTATTTCGTGATAAGGAACCTGGCGTTTTCCTCAATCGCCTTAAGGTTCATCGCCAGTCCCGTGCCAAACTCTTTCTGCATGTGGAGTCCGAGTATGAGGTTCTCGGCCACGTCCATTTCTACGACGAGTCCTCTTTTGATGCGATCTTCGGGGACGTGTGCCAATCCCCGCGCGAAGACTTCCTTTGGAGTTAACCCGGCAATCTGTATTCCATCCACACTCATAGAGCCAGTAGTCGGCTTCAATAGTCCGGTGATGCACTCTACCAGCTGAGACTGGCCGTTACCCTCAACGCCCGCGATTCCAAGAATTTCGCCCGACGCCACTTCCAGGGAGACGTTGTTTAAAATGTTGACGCCGCGCTTGTCGATGTACGACAAATTGTTTATCGAAAGTACAGGATCGCCCGCTATTCGGTCATTCTTCTCGACCCGCAGAAGGATGCGTCTGCCGACCATCATCTCGGCAAGCTCTTCGGGGCTTGTTGAGGCAGTCTCAACATCTCCAACTATCTTTCCTCGACGCATGACTGATACATGATCGCTGATTGCCATCACTTCGCTGAGTTTATGCGTTATCAGGACGATCGTCTTTCCT
Source organism: Bacteroidota bacterium (assembly GCA_021785235.1). The sequence continues at coordinate 531 of JAJYGB010000388.1, read as the reverse complement.
TCGTCTTTCAACTCGGAGAGTATCCTGAATAGTTGCGTTGATTCTTGAGGAGTTAGAACTGCCGTCGGTTCATCGAGGACCAGGATATCGGCTTTCCTGTAAATAGCCTTAAGAATCTCGACGCGCTGTTGGATTCCGACGCCGACATTCTCCACTTTCTCGTTCAGGGGAACCGTGAGAGAGAACCTTCCGCCAAGCTCAGAAATTTCGGCGGTGGTCTTCTTGAGGTCGAGGAGGGAATAACGTGTTGTCTCGGCCCCGAGGACGATATTCTCCAGCACTGTCATCGGCCCGACCAGCATGAAATGCTGATGGACCATGCCTATCCCATTACGTATCGAATCGTGCGGAGATTTTATGGAGACTTCTTTTTCGTGAATCCTAATTATGCCTGCGTCGGGCTGGTATAGCCCGTACAAAGTCTCCATCAGGGTGGTTTTACCCGCGCCGTTCTCGCCCACGAGGGCGTGGATGGTCCCGGACTGCACCTTCAGCGTAACTTCATCGTTGGCGACCGTGCGAGCGAATCGC
>JAJYGB010000478.1 GCA_021785235.1 Bacteroidota bacterium | reverse complement strand
GTAATCCGCCCCCCTTTCCGCCGCATCGTTCGACAGCGATACGGTCTCTCTGATCGAATCCGAACCGGTCCCCGCCAGCAGCATCTTGCCCGCGGCCAGGCTCTCCTTCACGGTCTCGACAACTTTCAGCTTCTCGTCGCGTGTGAGGAACGCGCTCTCGCCGTTGGAACCCATCACGACGTAGCCGCTGAGCCCGGTCTTGTTCCAGCGCCTGATATTGCCCGCGAGTTTGTCGTAAGCCACCTCGCCGTTCACGAACGGAGTCGTAACGGGAGGCATTATGCCTTTGATCAAAGTGATGCCTCATCTTTCATAATAGAAAAGCGTTTCAATGAATAAGTTCCAAACACCGACTTCCAAGCTCCAACCAACGAACTAATTAAAAAATCAAAAGACAAATGTTTGCGGCTTCAATGTTTTTCCTTGCGTTTAGCTCCTTGGTTGGAGCTTGGAGCTTCATAACCACCAAATACCAACCGCGGTTCATCATCTGGTCAAAATGTTTCTTACAACGAATCCCACGTTTGCCGGCCTTTCGGCGAGCCGGCGGACGTACCATCTGTACCACGCCTTGCCGTAGCTGATAAGGACGCGGAGGTCGTAGCCTTCCCGGGCAAGCCGTTTCTGTTCCGCCGTCTTTATGCCGTAGAGCATCTGGATTTCGAGTTTCTCTTTCGGCAAGCCCATATCGCCGGCGGCTTTTATGATTTTTCCGTGGAGGACCGTATCGTGTGTGCCGAACGCGGCCCGTACTCCGTTGTCACGGATTCCTTTCAGCAGCATCGTCGAGACTTCAATGTAATTCTTGTCCACATCGCTCTTGTCCGGGAAGGCAATGTCCGGCGGCTCTTTGTACGCGCCTTTCACAAGCCGGATAAGCGGCGACAACTCGAGAAGGCCTTCCACGTCTTTCTTGGTGCGACGCAGGTAGGATTGCAGACAAATTCCTGTGTTTGAGTAATCCTTCTTGACTTTCCTGTACAGATCGAGCGTAGCGTCAACGTAGTTGCTCCGTTCCATGTCGATCCAGACGACATTGTTCAACTCCCGAGCCCTTGAGGCGAGCGACCTGAAGTTTTCGTAGGCGTGGTCGGCGGAGAGATCGAGGCCGAGCTGCGTCAGCTTGACAGACACTTCGATGTTCAGCTTCTCACGCGATATCCTGTCGAGAAGCGTGAGATAATGGTCGCGAACACTCCTGGCCTCCGAAAGGTCCGTGACGCTTTCACCAAGGTAAGTGAACACGGTCGGAATCCTTTCGCCCTGGAAATTTCGTGCCGCCCCGATGGCGTCTTCGAGTTCCTCGCCCGGCATAAACCGTTTGAGCGCCTTACGAACGAAGCGGTAGTTCGGGACGTGTTTCAGAAGATAGGGGTTTTCGGATGCCCAGAGAAGAATATTTCGCGAGAGTCCCATTCGTGCTGCTCCTGTTTTCAGAAATTAGCGGATGAAGCGTGAAGCGAGGATCGCGTTCGGGATACGCCTCCATAAATCGCGGAGGAAAGACAGCAACCTTGAAAGATACAGGGCCCGCTTTACATATCGGGCAGACCAATCTAATACTCCGGGCTGAATTTTTCGACATCCCCGTGATGGAATGTTTTCAGCAAGAATCGGGTTTCGCATCGAACCGACAACAGATAAATTTGTTAAATAACGTGGAGGATAAATGACAGACTATGAGAGAATAGCAGGAGCGATTTCATACATAAACGCGCATTACAGGGAGCAGCCCGCCCTCGAACGCGTAGCGCGCGAGGCGCATTTAAGCCCCTTTCACTTCCAGCGCATGTTCAAAAGGTGGGCCGGGATAAGCCCGAAAAAGTTTCTGGAATACATCAGCGTCGAGCGAGCCAAAGGGATTCTGCGGGAGAACGCGTCGCTCTCGGAAACGGCATTCGACACGGGACTCTCGGGAACCGGACGACTCCACGATCTCTTCATCAAAATCGAGGGAATGACTCCCGGTGAATACAAGAACGGCGGAGAGAACCTGGTCATTAATTACAGCTTCTCCCGGACGCCTTTCGGGAAGATAATCGCGGCATCCACTGGGAAGGGAATTTGCCACCTCGCGTTTTCAGAAAATGAAAAGGACGCGGCGGCCCGGTTGCGCCGCAGATTTCCCAACGCTTCGTTCAGAAGAAGACGCGATGAGTTCCAGAGCGAAGCCCTCCGGATATTCGAGTCGGACTGGAGCGACATTCCAAAGGTCAAGCTTCACCTGAAGGGAACTCCTTTCCAACTCAAAGTGTGGGAGACGCTCCTGAAAATACCGGTGGGAGGAATCAGCACGTACGCCCGCGTGGCAAAAGCGATCCGCCGTCCGTCGGCTTCGCGTGCCGTCGGCGCGGCGGTCGGCAGCAATCCGGTGGCGTATCTCATCCCGTGTCACAGGGTCATCCTTTCGACGGGTGTCATCGGTGAATACCACTGGGGCGACACGCGGAAGGCGGCGATGATCGGTTGGGAAGCGGCAAGAGTGCTCGGCGAAGGTTGAGCTCTGCCCGGCGAACCCACGTACTTCCCCGCGGCACGCGACGGTTGAAATGCGCCGCGTCTTCTATTATTCTCATATACCGGAGACAACCCCAAACATGAAAAGGACCTGCAAATGTACGTACCGGCACACTTCAAAATAGACGACTGGCCGGAGATCGTCCGGTTCATACATGAAAATCCCCTCGCGACGCTCGTCAGCCGCGGCGAACAATTCCCGGTCGCGACCCACTTA
>JAJYGB010000250.1 GCA_021785235.1 Bacteroidota bacterium | reverse complement strand
TTTCTCCGCTACGGCATCCATGGTGATGAGTTCTGGAACGATGTAATCTGGCTCGGCCCGCATGTGGTCGGTAATAACCGGTCTTGAAGCCGGGGTCATCCTATGACGCTGATCCTGCGAGTCGGCGGTATGGCTCAGCTTCTTCTTGAATGTGTAAGAGGCGTGATATAATGCCCTCGAGATCTTGTCGTGAGTCGTCAGTACCAGGGAATTGCCGAGGATCCTGTTCCTGGCTGGGTTTATCGCCATGTCTATCGCCTCGGAATCGGACAGTCTTGCCGACGTCAGGCCGAGTATTTCCCTCACCGACTCTGCCACTATTCTCTCGGAATTTGCCTTATAGTCGACAAGCTTAGAGGTGTGATTTCCCAGGTCTCTGTCAAACTCATCCACAAACATTCCGTCGCGACCATTCGGCCGAAAGGCGTTTTCTGAAAACATGCCTTCGTTCAAAGGCTCGTCAAGAACAATCTTGTAGTTGGGATCGAACTTCAGCAGTTCCTCCACCATCATGTCGACAACCAGTTGTTGTTCATAGGAGGCGTCGCCGGCCTTCCGCATTTTTGCGTACCGAAGAAGTGTTATGCCGCTGATGGTATGGTAAAGGTAGGAGAATGTGGCGATAGGGAGAACGTATCTCGCTATCTCCTGCGCCTTTTTCTTTATTTCCCCCGTAAAACGCTTGTCGTTTCTACGACCGGGAAACCGTTTATAGTACTCTTCGGCTGCGGGTTTTTGGAGAAGCTCGCCAAGTTGTCTGTAGGCCTGGAGTTGATTCGCGGCCGCACGCGTATAGACTTCCAGGGCTTCGCCATGGAGAGGTGGAACGAAGTAATTTCCATCCTTCACCTCGACATAGCGCTGGCTGACCTGTTCAGAATTGTAGAACGGATGCGAATGAAGAAACGACCAGAGGAACTGTCGCGACACATTCGAGAGCTGGAACTGGAACGTGGCGTGCTGGAAGGTGGTGTGATGTCCTGCCTCGTATATGCTCTTGGCAAGATCCCTGTACTTCTCGACATCGACCGACTCGTCTTCGATGATTCCTTTGGACGAGTAGCACGTCCTGGCCGTGGCGATCACATTCTTGAAGGCGTTTGGAAACGCCTTGACGAGCTTCACCTGTGGCGGCATCATCCCGCGTTCACGAATCTATATCCAAATCGAATTGCCTTTAGGGACATCAGTGCTCCTATGTGATTCTTTTTATGACGACGATGGTCTTGTCATCCGCGTAAGCCGACGACGCGGAGAATCTCTGGACCGATTCTATTATCTCATAACAAATTTTTTTCGGTTCATAAGCGGCCAGCTCGAGAAGCTTCGTCTTCAGCTTCTCTTCGCCATACAACGCGAAATTGCTGTCTGTCGCCTCGGATACCCCGTCAGTATACAGAAGGAGTATGTCGTCCTTCTCGAAATTGACGTTGCCGATATGATACCGAGCGTTCGGCGCGACGCCCAGAGCCGGGCCGGTAGTCGGGAGTTGAGAGACTTCCCCTTTCGATTTCTTGTAGAAAATCGGCAGGTTATGCCCCGCATTTACGAAAAGGAAGAGACCGCTTTTTCCGTCGGTTAACTCACCGTAGAACAGGGTGACGAAACGAGAATCGGAAAAGGTCGAGTTCACAAGGTTGTTGATCTTCTTTACGAGGGAGGCCATGTTTGTCTGAAGCTCGACGCCCATCTTCAGGGCGCCTGAAACGTAAAGAGCCTCGACGGCCGCGCTTAAACCTTTGCTGGCCGCGTCACCGATCGCCACCCCCAGGCGTTCGCCCTCCTCACCCGTCGGGAGATAATCGAAGAAATCACCCCCGACTACGCGTTCCGGAAGCGAGACTCCAAACATCTGGAACGAGCCGTACTTCTGCTCGTGCTCGGGAAGGATGCTGTGCTGAATTTCGCGCGCCTGATCCATGTCCTGTTCAAGCTGCTTCGTGCGCGCGAGAGCGTGACGCCCGCGGAGCACGGCAGTGACAGCGCTCCCGATGATGTTGAGCGTGTCAAAAAGCTCCTGGTCATCCTTGTCTGTATTGAACGCGAGTATGTACTGGTAGAGGGGAACCCCTTTCACCTTAGTCTTGTCGCCGACTCCGGTTGCGGAATATTTTTCTATTCCTTCTTTCCTCAGATCGGCGTTTCGCTCCGAGCTCAAGAGCGTCTTCTCGATTCCGATCCTCACAAAATCGGGATAGTCGGCCACCCTGATCATGTAGTTCTCGGCGAGGGATTTCACCTTACCTATCTGCTTGACGAGCACGTAGGCATGCTTTCGCGGGATGAGTTTCCAGATCCTTCCTCCCTTAATCCTTATCTCGTCGGAGCCGGCTATTTCCTGAATGACGCTGTTCAGGAGCTCTTCGTCGGTTCTGTAATCTTTTGAGGCGAGCTGTTCAATAGCGTGGAAAAGTTGTCTTTGATTCATTTAGTAGCTGATCTTTCTCCATCTTTCAACAACGGTTTCAAGGTCTACTGCAGGCGGTAATATGCTCCACTTCGTGTAGAAGTCGACATCCTTGCTTTTGGGGAATGGGTCCGGCGCATCTATTTTCGTGCGCAAAGGAAGAATACAGGCATCACCGAGGAGCAGGCCTTCGCCCTGTTTGAGCGCCGGTATGATATCAAGCAGGTCTCCCATCGATTCAGGGACGAGTTTTGCGGCGTACGCCTGAGCATCGGGGGTTGGCAGGGGGAGGGGCACGAAGTTGCTGCAGTGCGACAGTAGGGGTTCAGC
>JAJYGB010000598.1 GCA_021785235.1 Bacteroidota bacterium | reverse complement strand
CCGGCATCGGTCTTATGATAGCGGTGTCGCCGAAGGTGCAGGGCGCCACCCACGACATGAAGCGGAGACCATAATCGGAGTTCAGTTTGTGAATCCATTCGCCGGGGTCGCTGAACTTCGGGCTGAAATCCATCTTCGACCAGCCGTTTATCCCGTTGCTATACGGCCTGTCGACCATTATCGACATTATCGGAATCTTTAGCGCCGTCATCTCTTTCGCGTCGTTGAGTATGTCTTCCTTCCCGTTCTTATCCTCGTCGCGCCAGATGGAGACGCCGCACGCCCACGCCGGGACGTACTTCGGAGCGCCGATCACGCTGTAATATGACTTCATGATTTCGTCGCCGTTCGTGCCGGTGAAGATGTACCAGTTCAGGTTGCCGGTCCGGTGATAGATTTCCGTGACACCGTTTATCGCAAATTTGTACTGTCCTTCCGCGAATGTATCGAAGAAGGAGGCGTAGCCTAAGCTGTTATAGAAGAATGCCGACCATGCCGACGCGTAGTTTTCGTGGTACCTCGTATCCTCCCCTTTCACGTCGAAGCTCTGGACTGAACCGGTAATATCGGGACTTTTGTGGTTGTCCGGCACGAGGTTCTCGCGTATGCCGAAGTAATGACCGTGCAGGTCCTTGAGGAAAATAGACACGTCGCGTGCCCATTTCGGATGCGCATACACATGCCAGCCGCCGTCGATCTTGTCGATGCTGAGATATACAGTGTAATCTTTCGCAGTATTTACTTTCCCGGGATCAGGAACGTTTCTGTAAAGAAGAGCCAGCTCTATGCTCTCTGCGCTCTGCTGCTTCACCTTCATACTCGAGGGACTTATAAAGTTGAACTGTATGCTGTCGATTTCCATGATGGGTTTGGCGTTCCGGGCAAGCACGATTTCGCCCCTTTCCGGGAGTACGGAAATCGAAAACCGTTTCCCATCCGGCCCTGCGAGAAGTGATACCGGAAGAATAATAGACAATGCAAGTACGAGTGTGAAGAGCCTCATGGCATATTCCTCCGTCGAATTTTCTGAATAGACGATTTTAATAAACAGACCGATCAAAAGACAATCGCGGATGTATCGCTGGATGAAATTCTTGAAGAGGCAAAAGGAACGGTGCACTCGCCGCGCCTCCGGCAATTTCATCTGGTGTGTCGGACTTCTACTTCAATAGAATCATCTTCATAACCTTCGTGTAGTCTCCGGCCCGCAGCCGATAGAAATACACTCCGCTCGGCAGGCGCCCTCCATCGAACGTTATCGAATAACTTCCTGCGTCCTGCCTTCCATTCACAAGAGTTTCCACTGCCCTGCCAAGTATGTCGTAAACCTTTACGGTCACTTCGCTTACCGCTGAAAGCCGATAACTTATGACTGTGCTCGGGTTGAACGGGTCAGGATAGTTCTGTAAAAGTGAGTAACCGAGTGGGACAGTCCGCGGCGGCTCAATCACCGCGGTGATGCCGGATATCGGGGCGCGGAGGACTTCGTTGACCGGCCCCATAAACAGCCTCGGAAGATCCGTGTGCTGTATTCCAGAAACGGCAAAGACGTCCGTCGGGGTAACCGAAAGCATACCGGCAGTTGACGAATCCCCGGCGATGTTTACCGGCGTCCACGTTTTGCCGTTGTCGAGCGAGCGATAAATACCCTTCGACGTGCCGGACAGGATGTTGTCCCCCACAAACAGGATGGAAAAGAAGGCCATAGTCTGATTTACCACTGACCATGTTGTGCCGCTGTCGGTAGAGACGTAAACACCGCCCTCTGTGCCTGCGAGGACTACGTTTCCATTCACGGTCAAGCACAGCGGAGTGAGGATCGAATCGACTACGTTCCAATGAACACCATAATCAGTGGATCTGAACACGCCGCTGAAGTTGGTCACATCAATTGGTCCCGGACCGTCCCAGGTACCTGCGAAGAGATTCGGGCCGTCTGATGCGAGGCAGGTCACACCTCCTCCCGCTCCAGGGAAGCTGACGTTCATCTCGGTCCAGCTTGTTCCCGTGTCCTGCGACATGAAGATCCCGCCTCCACCGCTCGCGAAGACAAGGGCCTTGCCCCGCCCGACCGAGTCGACATCCAGCGTAACGAGCCAGCCGCCGAGATTGCCGACCGTATCCCAGTCTGCCCCGCTGTCTGAGGTTCGGAAGATTTTATCATAGTCAGCCGCGAACAAATCTTTTCCCAGCACCGCCATCGCGAAAACCGTAGTGTTCCGGAGTCCGGCGGATACCCAGGTCGATCCGCTGTCGGATGACATAAAAACACCTGTCCCGAGGCTGTCTATCGAGGCAAGACTTTCCACATACGTGTAACCATGTTTCGCTCCGGAAGAGGCAACTCTGTCATGGATACTGCCTCGTCCGCTCACCACCGGGAGTGGGACGAAGCCGCCGCCTCCCCCGGCAATAAAGATATTAGTTCCCTGGGAGACAAGGGCGTCGACTCCCACGCTGTCCGCAAAACTCGTCTTCGTCCACTGGCATGGAGCATCCGCTCCAGTGAGTGAAAGGATCACAAGCGAGATAATGACGTATCGCATAGCTCCAACCTCATTCTCCCTTGCACTTTTGTTATCGAATCGTAATGGTTATTTCAGCAAAATCATTTTCCTGACCTTCGTAATGTCGGTTGCCTTTCCTGACACGGGGCTTGTCGACAACTTGCAGAAATACACTCCGCTCGCCAGACCGGATCCGTTGAATTGGACTACGTAGTTTCCCGGCCGCTTCACCC
>JAJYGB010000642.1 GCA_021785235.1 Bacteroidota bacterium | reverse complement strand
ACAGCACAGGGCTCTTCACAAAGGTCCTCGTGCAGCCTGAACCGGTTTCCAAAACGACGATCGACCTTCTGGTTTATGTGGAGGAGAGATGGTATATCTGGCCGTATCCGGTGATCGGGTTTCACGACAGGTCGCTGAGCAGATTCTATGCAGGTGCCGGCATAGTCCACCTGAACTTCAGAGGACGAGACGAGCAGCTCGCCGGTATGTTCGCGCTGGGATACGACCCTTTCGGTTCGATCACGTTTACCAGCCCTTCCATCGGACCGGGTAAGGATTATATACTTTCGATGGGAGTCAGTTATTCCCGCGGTAGAAACGCGGTAATTCAGCCGGGCTACTCGAGCGGAGAATTCGACAATACTTTCGGCGAGATGCATATAGGTGCGGGAAGGAGGTTCGGTATCTTCAATACCGTTACTCTCGGCACATCGTACAATTACGTCTCGAGGAATTCCGATACTACGGGTCTGGTCATTTCGCCGACGGGGACCGATGTCTTTGCCACCCTCGAGCTTTCGTACGTCTACGACTCGCGAGACCTTAAAAGCTATGCGACCGAAGGTTCATTTCTATATCTTTCGCTTGAGAAGTACGGGCTGGGGGAGAGCCTTGTCAATTTCGGCAGACTTTCATTCGACGCGCGCGGCTATGTGTCCCCGTGGGATTTCTTGACTCTGGCCGCAAGAGTCCACGGGAATTTCGCCGAGGGTCCGCAAATACCCCCCTACAATCATGTTTTCATAGGATATTATGAGCGGATCCGCGGCATGTTCAACACAGTTTCCGAAGGTGAAAGCATGATGGGCGCGAACGTGGAGCTCCGGATTCCCATCATTAAGCAGCTTTATATTCAGATTCCGGATTTCCCACTGAGACAATTTATTTCCAACCGGATCGCTCTTTACTGGAATTTCTTTTTCGACGCCGGCGAGACCGCAGGAAAACGCCTGCAATTCACCGAGAACAACGCTCTTTACGGCTACGGCGGAGGACTAAGCCTCCTCCTCCCGTACGATGCAATAATCCAATTCGACTACGCCCGCGGGAGCGATAGACATTGGGAATTCGTCTTGGACTTCGGTGCCACGATCTGATGGAACAGTTCATATACAGGGACGAAAACGTGTCGCTCGATGCGACGGGAAAGAGAAGCGTCTTCATAGACGGCGACGAACATTTTCATCTATCGCGCGTGCTCAGGATAAGGACGGGCGAAGAGGTCCTGGTCACCAACGGGGCAGGTAAAACCCTGCTGTGTGTAGTGAGGTCGGTCGGGAAAGACCGGACCGTGTGCGAAGTGGTGCGTGAGCACGACAACCTGAACTCCCCGCGAAGGGAATTTTGCATTGCCGTTTCTCTTCTCAAGCCGGTATCAAAACTCGAGACGGCAGTCGAGAAATGCACGGAACTGGGCGCAGCCGGCTTTTTGTTATTTAAATCTGAAAGGACTGAGACGGTGCGTCCCCGGCTGGACAGGCTGGAAGGCATCGTCAGGTCGGCGGTCAAGCAGTCTCTGCGGTGCCGGATACCCGTCCTGACTTTTGTCGAAAACCTGGGAGAGGCTGCCGCTAAAGGTCGCTCCTATGATGAAAAGATTGTGCTGCACGAGAAGTCGGAGAATATGATATCAAGTCATCTTTCACGGATGGACGCCGAGAGTTCGGTAATAGCGATGATCGGCCCCGAAGGAGGCTTTTCGGAAGCCGAGATTGCCTTCCTGAATGGAAACGGATACAGGAGTCTTTCACTCGGCAAGGCCCGGCTGAGATCTGAAACGGCCGCGATTACGATCGCATCGCTTCTTTCTGTTTATTAGTCGCAATTTTCTTTTCAACGGATTGGTTTTGAAATGCCACACGCTTTCTTATCTTGAATTATGCCTGAAGACACTCTGAGATACCAGGAGAACGTCAAGGATGCGCCGCTTCACCGGGATATTCGGGAACTAGGTGCCATGCTTGGAAAGGTGCTCATCGAGCAGGAAGGCAGGGGTTTCTTTGATCTCGAGGAACAGCTTCGCCTGCTCACGAAATCACTGCGGTCCGATTACTCCGATAGAACCAAAGCCGAGATCGACAAGCTGATAAACTCTCTTGATATCGGCAAAGCAGGCAAGATAGTCAGGGCGTTCCTCTTTTATTTCCTGCTGAGCAATACCGCGGACGAGGTACACCGTATCAGGAGGCAGCGTGCTCACGCCCTCACCGGCTCGACTCCGCAGAGAGGATCCATTGAAGAGGCCCTTCTCGAACTCGCAGGCAAAGGACGCGGTCTTGATTTCGTGGAACGAATTCTCGACTCGACCACGATAATTCCCGTGTTCACCGCTCATCCGACGGAGGCCACCAGGCAGACGGTGCTGCGCAAGATCCTGAACATAAGCGAGCTTCTTCTGAGACGGGAAATATCAACCTTGACACCGGACGAGCTTGCGGACCTGCGCCGGCAGCTCCACGCGGAAATAACCATGCTCTGGCAGACTAACGAGATCCGCATGAACAGGGTGAGCGTGTACGACGAAATAAGGAGGGGGCTCTTCTTCTTCAGCGAGATCCTTTATGACACTATCCCGATGTTTTACGACAGGCTGAACCGCACAATGCAGAAAGTGTACAACTCGACGAGAATCGCTCCGGTTATCCTGAAATTCGGTTCGTGGGTCGGCGGCGACCGTGATGGTCATCCGTTTGTCACGGCTGAGGTGACGAAGGCCGCGATCGCTCTCCACAAGCGGCATA
>JAJYGB010000007.1 GCA_021785235.1 Bacteroidota bacterium | reverse complement strand
ATCGTCGACAGGATCGCAGTATTGCAGGAGCTGACGGTCGAGGATATCCGGCGCATCACTTCATACAATGCATACAAGCTGTTCGGCATCGGAGCGAAACCCGCGGCTAAGATTGCGTATCAAATCCGCAACTCGCTCTATCTCAACCTCACTCTGCGATGCGACGCAGATTGTATCTTCTGCGATCGCAAAGGCGAGGCAATGGTCAAGGGGCACAATCTCCACATAGAAAAAGAGCCCTCGGCGCAGGAGCTGATGAATGAAATCGGAGACCCGAAAACGTTCAAGGAAATTGTCTTCTGCGGATACGGAGAGCCGACGATCAGGATTGACGTTATCAAGGAAGTAGCACGTTATGTCAAAGACAATGGAGGCATGACTCGCCTCGATACCGACGGACACGGCAATGTCATAAACCACCGCGACATACTGCCTGAAGTAAATGGCCTGATCGACGCCGTTTCAATCAGCCTCAACTCGACCGACCCTGAGGAATATGGCAAGCTGATGGGAACACCCAGCGGCAAACAATGGGATTCCATGTTTGAATTCGCAAAAGAGGCAAAAGATTTCATCCCGAAACTTTACATGAGTGTTGTGGGAGTGGATGGGCTCGACATAGAGTCTGCGAAGGAATTCGTGGAAAAGAAAATGGGCGTAGAGTTCAGGTTGAGGCCGCTGTTCTGAGATGCCATGGATAGCAGCCGGAAAAGACAGTTGAACTTCGCAGTATGGTGGCGTCTGATGAGGCCACACACTCTGACCGCGGCCGTCATGCCTGTCCTCATAGGTACTGCTCTTGCTTATTCGGACGGCGCGTTCAACCTTCCACTTTTCGCCTCGATGATGATTGCTTCAGTGATAATCCAGGCCGCGGTGAATATGTTCAACGAGTATTTCGACTACAAGCGCGGGCTCGATTCGGTTGATTCGGTTGGAATCGGCGGCGTTATAGTCCGCGAGGAATTGCACGAGAAGACCGTATTTTCAATCGCCGTGACATTTTTCTCGGTCGCAGTAGTCCTGGGAGTTTACATCTGTGCGAGCACCAGCTGGTGGATCGCCGTTATCGGCTCGGCCAGCATGGCAGTCGGCTACTTCTATTCTGCCGGCAAATATCCGATCGCTTACACGGCTCTTGGAGAGGCCGCCTCGGGACTCTTCATGGGGCCGGTGATCGTGCTGATCGCGTTCTTTATTCAGAGAAACACCATTACACTGCCGGCCGTTTTGCTTTCCATTCCGATCTCGATTCTCGTGGGCGCGATACTGATGGCGAACAATATCCGCGATGCGGAAGGAGACTCGAAGAAAGGAAGAAAGACGCTCGCTATTCTGTCGGGACGCAAACGCGCGATCGGGTTTCTCGGATGGATGTTCGCGACAACCTACTTCTGGACTGCCTTTCTGGTCCTCTTCAGGGTCACGACGCCCTGGATCCTTCTGACTGTTCTTGCAGTTCCTACGGCGACCCGGTCGATCAGGATTTTTCGAGCCGGTTCCACCTCATCCGAGATGATGCCTGCTATGAAGGCAGCTTCCCAACTTCACACTCAGTTCGGTGTTCTATTCACCATCGGCATTCTTCTGGGTAAATTTCTTTCTGCCGGACATTAGTCCATCTCCCGAAGCGCCTCTCCCGCCAGGGGGCCTCATGATTGTATTTTACCGCCCATCAAGATAAATTCGGATACACACGTAAGGCTGGAACTGACCGAATGAAGAAACGAGCGGGACCGGGACAGGCCGAGTCTCCGAAGAAAAGCACTATCGACACCCTCTTCGCGGCTTTCGCCAACACATGCGAATCGGCCCTTCAAGGAACGGACTTCAAAAAAGTGTCCGCCGAACTCGAGAGGGACCTGAAAGACCTTACAGGTGCGTTATCCGTTTCGCTTTTTACGGGGAGCGACGGGAATGCTGATCTTCAACTCCTGTCAAGCTCCGACGAAACCGGGCTTCACGCCGGCATTACTGTCCCTTTCGACCACGAACCGGTAAGCTCATTCAGGAGATCAAAACACCCGACCCACCTGACCGCCGCCTCAAAGTATTTTGCCGAATTCAGAGACACCATTTTTGACGGAACGGTCGTCGACTCGATCAGGGTCTACCCGCTAAGGTTCGGACAGGAATTCCTCGGCTTGCTCGTGGCGGCTTTCTGGGCGGCGAGCGAGTCATCCACGGAAAGCGAATCGACGGACCGGACTTTCTCTTCTGCAGCAAAACAGCTTTCTCTGGTGATCCACTCTTTCAACATCACGAATAAGTACAGCATACTCAAAGACAAATACAGGTCGGTGCTCGACCAGGTCAATTCCATCGTTTTCACATTCGAGCTTTCGACAGGCGCGATACTGGAAGCGAACGAGTCGTTCTTCAGATCTTTCGGTTATAAGAAGTCCGATCTTGCTAATCTGACATTATTCGATCTGGTGTTCGATTCGAAGGAAACCGTAGAGTCGAATATCAAGCTCGCCGCGAAGGCCGGTAAGGTGCATTTCCCCTCCAAGTTTTACAAACACCGCTACGGATCGCAGATCGAGATGGAAGTCAGAGGCACAGACATCAGTTACGGGGACAGAATTTTCGGCCTCGTGACCGCGGTCGACCTGACCGAAAAACGGAAAGCGGAGGAAGAGTCGGAACTGCAGAGAGCCCGCTACCAGAATTTCATCCGCAACAGCGCGGAGGGAATCTGGAGAATGGAATTCACAGAGCCCGTAGATATCTCACAGGGCAGCCAAA
>JAJYGB010000010.1 GCA_021785235.1 Bacteroidota bacterium | reverse complement strand
CGACAACCTCAACATGATAAATATCCACAAGAAAGATAACCCTGACTAATACTGCCGTGTTTTCCGCGGTTCTCTGGACACCACTCCCCTTTTCTCGCTGAACTATCCTATAAGAGAGCGATACTCCCCCCGCCCGACGAGGGGAGTATCTTAAAAGTTCTTACTTACCCTCGTCCTTCATTTTCTGCTTCACTTCCTGCACCTCTTGACGAACCTGCTGGGCGAATTTCTTCAGTTCTCCCATATGCTTGCGGACTCTCGTCCCGGCGGCTTTGTTCTGCTTCTCGTAGAACTTGCGGAAGTCAGCTTCGAAGCTGCTAACGAGCTGGTGAAGTTCTTCGTACCTTCCCATACGTGACTCCTTCTTTAGTTTGTTGTTGATATTAGGTGGTGTATTCACCGTTTATTTTGACATAATCGTAGCTCAGGTCGCAAGTGAAGACCTGGGCCGATTCTTTCCCGGCGTTTAGCCTAATGGTAATCTCTATTTCTTTCTTGGAGAATAAATCCTCCAGGACCTGCAAATCCACCTTCTGCGGCTCATCCTTCCGGTACACGCTGATCCCCTCTATTCTCAACTCAACCTTCGTGGGATCGAATTTCGCATCCGAATTACCGATGGCGGAAACCACTCTCCCCCAATTCGGATCGCCGCCAAAGATCGCCGTCTTCACAAGTGGCGAGGTACCGACGGCTCTTCCGACCCTGACGGCCTGTTCATAGGTAGCCGCGTTTTCAATATTCAGTTTGACAAATCTCGTGGCTCCTTCGCCGTCTCTGACAATCAGCATCGCCAGCTCTTTGAGGACGGCAGTCAACGCCTCAGAGAAAGCCCTGTATTCCGAGGTTGTCTTTATTTCCGCGCCCGAAGCCCCGTTTGCCAGGACGAACACGCTGTCGTTGGTGCTCGTGTCGCCATCAACAGTTATCGCGTTGAACGATCTGCCGACCGCAAATTGCAGAGCGGACCCCAACTTCTTTCGGTCAATTTTAGCGTCTGTAGTCACGAAACAGAGCATCGTAGCCATATTAGGATGGATCATTCCCGCACCCTTGGCGGTGGCCCCGATCCTGAACTTTTTCTTCGTCGAGAGCGCGACCTCCGTAGCAACTTGTTTCGGGAACTTGTCCGTGGTCATGATGCTCTGCGTGAAGTGATTGTCAAATTGAACCGTGAGTCCGGCAATAAGAGCGGGAATGGACTGTCGGATAGAGTCCAAAGGAAGTTGTCTTCCTATCACGCCTGTTGAAGCAACGAGAACCTCTTTTGTCGAGACCCGGAGCTTTTTAGCGACTTCCGCGACAGTCGACTCAGCTGATTTGAGGCCCTGCCTGCCGGTCAAAGCATTCGCGCAACCGCTGTTCACGACGATTGCCCTCGCCTTGGAACCGGATTTCACCAGATTCCGCCTGCTGACAAATACAGGCGCGGCCTTGAACTTATTTTTCGTGAACACCGCCGCCGCGACAGCCGTTCTTTCGCTTACGACAATACCCAAATCGTAGGAGCCAGTTGTTTTAACACCCGCAATGGTCCCGCTGGCGCTGAAGCCTTTCGGATAAGTTATTGAGCAATCATACGATAAATTCATCTTGATCTGCGCTTCGACCTGTCGTGTTCTTTTTTGAGAGATTCCATCAACTGCGGCAAGCGAAGATAGAGCCGTTTGGGCTTGCGAGGCTTTCGTGCCGCCAGAGCATAGGAAGTCATTATCGGCATCGCCACCGTGGAATCGAGGTAGGCCACGACTGTATCGGGAAGCTTATTCGGGTCTACTTTTCCCCAGCTTACGGCCTCTGAAGGCGTTGCGCCTGAAAGTCCGCCGGTGTCGACTCTAGCATCGGTCACCTGGACGAAGAAGTCGTGTCCTTTTTCATCTATGCCGAGCACTTCCTGTATCTGCGGCTCGGTTTGTAGCATGAAATTCTTCGGGGATCCGCCGCCGAAAATGAGAACGCCACTCTTGCCGCCTCCTCTTTTTGCACCGAGTACGATTGCTGCCGTCTCATTTACATCCTTAGCAACGTCCAGTTTCAGACCATAGCCGTCCAGCGCCATCGCGGCGACATTCATTCCTATCGAACTGTCTCCGGGACTCGATGTATAAACGGGTACTGCGTAGCGGTATGCGGTTGCCAAAACGGAGGCATTCTTGATGCCCAGCTTCCGCTCACGAGCGGCAATATATTTCCCCGCGCGATAATGGAATTCGGCAGTTCCCATCTCTTTCTGAAACTCAGGTTGGCCGATTAAATATCTAAAAAACGCATCGGTTGACAGAAGGACTTCATAATCGAAGAGAATGTCATAGATGCGTATCACCCCCTCTTTTCGAAGGATGCGATCATCGACAAACGGACTCCCCTTATGGAGTGAATGTCCGATGGCGAAATGCGTGTCGTGATACAGGTTTGCGCCTGTTGAAACAATCCAATCCACAAATCCCGCTTTGATAAGAGGAACGACGCATGAACCGCCGAGCCCTGCAGGAGTCAACGCGCCGGTGAGACTCATACCGATGGTAACGTCTGCCGCGAGCATTTTCCGGGCAAAGAGTTGTGTCGCTTCTCTCAAACGAGCAGCGTTGTACGCCTGGAAATAATTATCAACGAGATCGGTGACTCTGATACTTTTTGGGATGGGATGCGGAACAATTTTTTTGCCGACGAGATATCTAGATTTTGCCATGTTCGATTTCGCTCAAAAATAACAGCTTTTTTGAGTCAATAGCAAGGCAATATTGATAGTTTCGAACGAT
>JAJYGB010000639.1 GCA_021785235.1 Bacteroidota bacterium | reverse complement strand
TTACCACATCACTTCGGATTTGTCGGCCTCAGGTCGATCTCGCTCATCATAGCGGTGGCGGGAAGACTGGCCGCGAGAACCGCCGCTTCAGCCACATCCGCGGGTTTCAGTATCTTGTCCGGATTCGGATGACGTCCCGAGCCGAAGTCTGTATCCACAGAACCGGGGCAAATCGTAACAACCCTAATATTATACTTGCGGATCTCCAGCATCAGGCTTTTGCCGAAGCCGAGCATCGCCCACTTCGTCGCGGCATACGCGGCACCGTTCTCGACGGCGTTCTTTCCTGCGAGCGAGGCAATGTTAACGATCACGCCGTCGTTCTGTTTTATCATGTACGGAAGAGTTTCGCGGGTCGCTATGAAAGTACCCCGCATGTTAACGCTGAAAAGAGAATCATACTCTGCTGTGGTCATTTCCACGACCGGTTTGAATATCCCGAAGCCCGCGTTATTAACCAGAATATCTATCCTTCCGAACTCCGCGTGCGCCGCCTTGATCAGTCTTGTTATGTCGGATTCATTCGAGACGTCGGCTACGATCGAGACGGCATCGGTTCCCTCTCTCTTAAACTCATCCCGCATCGAATCCAGTCGGACGCGGTCGCGTCCGGAGATGACAAGCCTGGCACCCTCGGCCGCGAAATGAGTCGCGATCGACTTTCCAATACCACGGCTCGCGCCGGTAATTACCGCGACCTTGTTCTTGAGCCTCAAACCGTCAGCTCCTCCGCCTGATCAAATTCAGAAACTCCTCGCGGGTCTTCACGTCCTCGTGGAACTCCCCGAGCATGGCACTTGTCGTCGCGACTGTGTTTTGTTTCTCGACGCCGCGCATCATCATGCACAGGTGCTGGCCCTCGACGACGACACCGACACCGTGCGGCTCAAGGTATGTGTATAGCGTCTCGGCAATCTGCTCGGTCATCCGCTCCTGTACTTGCAATCGACGCGCAAACACCTCGACTATTCGCGGCATCTTGCTGAGCCCGACTATCTTGCCGTTCGGGATGTACGCTATATGCACCTTGCCGAAAAAAGGGAGGAGATGGTGCTCACAAAGGCTGTAGAAATCGATATCCTTCACGATAACGATCTGATTGTATTTCTCCTTGAAGACGGCATTGTTCATGACCGATTCGATATCCTGCTTGTATCCCTTCGTGAGAAACTCATACGCTCTCGCGACCCGATACGGTGTCTTAAGCAGGCCTTCTCTGTCCGGATCCTCACCAAGTTTCCCGAGGAATTCCCGGACGAGGTCCTCCAGTTCCATTTCGACTTTCACTTCACTCATTGATAACTCCTCTTACGGTAGGCGATAATTTCCAGATCAGAGTTCGGCGAGTACTTCTTCGTAATGGCCGTCGACCTTCACCTTTGGAAACACCTTCTTGATTTTTCCGTCCTCATCGATCACAAACGTCGTTCTTTCGACACCCATATACTTTCTGCCGTAGAGTGCCTTCTCTTTCCATACTTTGTAAGCATTGACGACCTTCTTCTCTTCGTCGCTCAAAAGGGGAAAGTTCAGATGAAACTTTTCCTTGAATTTCTTATGCGACCCGACCGAATCGGGGCTGACGCCAAGGACTATCGCGCCCATCTTTTGGATTTCCTTGAACCCGTCCCTGAACGAGCACGCCTCTTTCGTACAGCCGGGCGTATCGTCCTTGGGGTAAAAATAGAGGACGACTTTCTTTCCTTTGTACGCGGACAATTTCACTGTTTCACCGTTATCGTCCTTCAAGGTAAAGTCCGGCGCTTTCCTCCCCTCGCTTAGTGAACTCTCGTCAGATTTAGACGACGACCTCGTGCTCTTGGCCATTTTACTCCTCCATTACATTGTTTCTTAAGTGCGTTGAAATGCCATTCGCTCATTACAGAAAAAAGAGGCCCGCCCCTCTTAGCGCGAGCCCATCTCCATCGCCATGTCACCTTACGACTACTTGATGGCTGCGACAGCCTTCAGTACTTCGTCATAATTCGGCTCGACTCCGGGATTTTCGGAGACCCACTTATATTGGACCACTCCGGCCTTGTCGACGACAAACACCGCGCGCTTCGCCGCAGTGTAGCCGTTCAGACCTAAGAAGTTCTCGTGGTACGCGCCATAAGCTTTGACCGCCTGACGATTGAAATCCGAAAGGACCGGGAAAGTCAGCTTGTTCTGATCGGCAAACGCCTTGTTCGAAAACGGCGGGTCGACGCTGATACCGATCACCTGAGCGTCAACATTGTTGAATTTGCCGAGCGAATCGCGGAAGCTGCACATTTCCTTTGTGCAAACGCCGGTGAAAGCTCCCGGATAAAACGCGAGAACGACCTTCTTTCCGTTGAATTCCGACAAGCTTCGTTCTTTCCTGTCAGTGTCGTAGAGTTTGAAGTCGGGTGCTTTTTTTCCAATTTCGACTGCCATTATTTCCTCCAGTTTGTCTGCAAGCTTAAGTTAGGTTTCTACTAATAGAGTTTCAATTTTGTTCCGGCGGGATTCCACAATTCCGTTTCGGGAGCCCCGCGGCATATGCCCTATGAAATCTCATGCTGTAAGCGCATGTACGGCGCACTGACGATGATAACATCAGGGGGCGGACAAAAATTCCACGACCACCTCCGCAAATATTTGAGGCGCTTCCGCGTGGACCCAGTGCCCGGTTCCCTCGATCGTTACGAATCTGGCCTGGGGGAAAATAGACCTTATGCCGTCATTATCGCTTTCGAGTACGTAAGGCGATCTCTCCCCTTTTATGAAGAGAGCGGGTTTACCGAACGGTCTCTCCGCGGTGAT
>JAJYGB010000112.1 GCA_021785235.1 Bacteroidota bacterium | reverse complement strand
TATTGGTACTCTTCAAGTTCGTCGCTCAAAAGCTGGGCGGCGGCATCGTTGCCTGTCGCGAACAATACGTCGAGCGGCGACGGGAGCATCCTTCGCGTTGGCACTTTGTCGTAGACGACATTTCCCGTCACGTATGAATCAATAATGAAACGCTGGCCGAGGAGGAGGAATGCCGACGCCGGCTTCACCTTTTCCACATCGAACGGATCTGAATAAAGAATCTGGGAAAGAATACGTTGAAAGGCGAACGGCTTCGAAGAAAGCGTATCCTGAAACGCACGCCATCGAAGCGTATCGAGAAGCTCGCTCGCATTTTTCAGTCCTATCTCGTTCGCGATAGTTCCCACATTCGACAGCGTCACGTTATCGGATTCCCCGACGAAAAACTTCACGATGCTGTCGATTTCATCTAGGAGTGGAAACGCATTGCTCGTATCGGCAAGCTCATGCACGAGGACGGCATCGATTGTCTGCCGCTGTATGTCCTTGTCGGATGGAGGGGGATCCGCAGAGACCGGCGCGATGAGGTAGACTTCTATCCTACCCAGCCACATCATCGCCCTGAAGTACCTGCCAAGTTCCGCGGACTGCGTGTAGTGACCGCGCGTAGTGAACTGGCTGAAATCTATGTTGCGCTTCGTCGAAGAAAAGATCGGATGGTTAACGGGCTCCTCGCCTGAAATATATCCGAGTAGCGTGTCCACCACTTCCGCATTTGCGCCGAACTTCGGAGCGGTTATACTTCCCAGAAGAACGCGCGGGACAGTGAGATAAACGTCGACGTCGTTTATCATCTGATTCATCTCCGGTTGCACCGAATACTTCGCCGCGAGAGCGGGAAGTTTGTCGTGGAGGAGTCCAAGCAGAGAGTCCAGATCGTGGATGAGTATGTGCCTTTCCGTGGCCATCAGCATATCGTCGTAGGACACGTGTATCGTGTGGAGAAGGGCATCAGTCGAAACGAAGACCGGCAGATCCTTGTGGTAGATATCACCGAGCGCCTGCCCGAACGAGCCGTAGCTGAGGCGTTCCGTTACGACAAAACCGTTTTTCGCCAGAAGAGCCTTCTCGTCGTCCGTTAGACCATACTTGAGGGACACGCTATCCAAGTACGCGGCGCCCGAAACATCTATCGGCACGCCGGCCCTGAACACTCCCGCGGGATGCAGAGCATAGAGCTCCTGCGGTGTCAGATTCTTGCTTGAATTGAGAAACGCCTTGTAGGCGTCAATACTGAATTGCTCACTTTGCTGGGCATACCCGATGCCCAAAAACAGCCCGAAGAGAAGGGGCAGAGACGATATGCACGACTTCTTCATCGTCGTACCCTCCTGTTTACTTCAACCTGAATTTACCGGACACCCTAACACATTGCAACACCCGCGGCGGCGCATGTGAGGCCGCGACACCGCCGCGCATAGTGATCACTCATTGAATTTCGTAGGCTTAGTGGCTTAACTTAAGACGGTTCGCGGTCACAATTTAATATCCGTCCGGGAGGTGCTTTATGGAAATCAGCGTCGTGGACGCAAGCAAGTATTTCAAGGGGCTGCTGCTGCTTATCAGAAAGGATCACAAAGTCACGGATATTGAGTATGCCGTCATGACTCGCATCGGCAAACGGCTCGGTTTCGAGAAGGAGTTCTGCGATAACGCCATCCAGGAAATACTCGGGAACAGGTTTATCGAAGATACCCCGCCGGAATTCTCGTCCAGGGAGCTTGCGATGATGTTCATCAAAGACGGGTTGACCGTCGGATTTTGCGATCATGACGAGATTGACCACAAAGAGTGGAAATGGCTGAAATCGGTCGCGGAAAAGAATGCGATCGAACTTTCATTGCTGTCGGATGAGATGGAACAGGCCCGCGCCCGCAAAGGGGTAACTGACCAGCTTGAGGTGGACGGAATCACCGTTACTCATTCGATTTGATTCATGCCGGACCGAATCTCTCGCGCCTGAACCGGAACCTTTGGTATACGCCGAGTCGTTAGAATTCATTATGGCTCTGAGAAGAACTAACGGTCCGATAGCATGAGTAAGGGGAGAATGGAGGCCTTCAGCGACGGGGTCCTCGCAATCATAATAACAATCATGGTCCTCGGCCTGCCGACGCCGCGCGGTACGACACCCGGCGCGCTCGCGCCGTTAATCCCCGTCTTCCTCAGTTACATCCTCAGCTTCATCAACCTCGGCATATACTGGAACAACCATCACCACCTTCTGCAGGCTGTGAGCCACGTCGACGGCCGTGTACTCTGGGCCAATCTTCATCTACTCTTCTGGCTGTCGCTGTTCCCATTCGGGACCGCGTGGATGGGCGAGAACAATTTCGCACCGTGGCCCGTGGCGATATACGGAGCGATCCTTCTCTTCGCAGCCGTCGCCTACTTCATACTGGCCAGGACGCTCGTCTCGTTGCACGGGAAAGATTCGGTCATCGCAAAAGCGCTTGGCGCGGATTTCAAGGGAAAAATATCTGTCGTCATTTACATGGCGGCCATTATCTCGTGCCTGCTGAGCCAGTGGATTGCGGCCGCGCTTTACGTATTCGTTGCCGTGATGTGGCTCGTCCCCGATCGCCGGATCGAAAGAACACTCGCAAAGTAATCTGAATACAATCCAGAAAGGGACCTTCACATGGTTTCTGAAGATTCTTCCGCTGTCACGCCTTCAAGCTCCCGCGGGCCTGTAAGAACGATCGTAACCGCCTGGCTCCTCGCGGGGACATTAGATATAACGGTTGCCTCCATCTACTTCCCGTTAGCCGGCAAGTTCAGGTTGATGCTGCTGAGAT
>JAJYGB010000267.1 GCA_021785235.1 Bacteroidota bacterium | reverse complement strand
TACAGTTTGTAGCCCATCAGCTCGGCAGGGTTAACACGCTTGGAAGGGAGCAGGTCGACAGGCTCATCCCGCTGCGCGAAAAATTTGGAGCAAGAAAAGACCTCAGTATGGAATAGAGGACAAACCGGCAATAGAATAGAAGAGGAAACCCAATGAGCAAACAGACTATGCGAATGAATGAACCCATGAATCGACTCAGGGGAAGCATGCCGAAGATCGGTATACGTCCGGTCATAGACGGAAGGAGAAAAGGGGTCCGCGAATCTCTTGAGAACCAGACGATGCAGATGGCGAAAAACGCCGCGAGGTTCCTCACCGAGAATCTCCGTCACTCTAACGGCCTTTCAGTTGAATGCGTCATCGCGGATACCTGCATCGGCGGCGTGGCCGAGGCGGCTGATGCGGCTGAGAAGTTCGCGCGTGAAGGAGTCGGGGTTTCTCTCACAGTAACTCCCTGCTGGTGCTATGGAACCGAAGTAATGGATACCGATCCGCTCATTCCCAAGGCCGTCTGGGGTTTCAACGGCACAGAAAGACCCGGCGCGGTTTATCTTGCCGCCGCGCTTGCTGGCTATTCGCAGAAGGGACTTCCCGCATTCGGGATCTACGGAAGAGACGTGCAGGATAAGTCGGACACTGAAATACCTAACGATGTCAGGGAGAAGCTCCTGCGATTTGCAAAGTCCGGGCTCGCCGTCGCCGAAATGAGAGGGAAATCATATCTCTCATTCGGTTCCGTCTCCATGGGCATCGCGGGCTCTATCGTGAATCAAGACTTCTTCGGCGATTACCTCGGCATGAGAAACGAGTCTGTCGACATGTCCGAATTCATTAGAAGAATTGAGGAGGGGATATTTGATCCGGTCGAGTACAAGAGAGCCTTCGAGTGGACGAAAACTTCTTGCGAGGAAGGCGAGGACATCAATTTATCGAAGAACCGAGCCTCGAGAGAAAGAAAAGACTACGAATGGGAAACCGTCGTAAAGATGGCGCTCATCGCTAGGGATTTAATGGTGGGTAACGAGAAACTTGCCGACCTTGGATTTGGAGAAGAAGCGATGGGGCACAACGCGATCGTTGCCGGATTCCAGGGGCAGAGACAGTGGACAGATCATTTCTCGAACGGTGACTTCCTCGAGGCGATATTGAATTCCTCCTTCGATTGGAACGGGCTGAGAGAACCCTATACTGTCGCAACCGAGAACGATAGCCTTAATGGGGCGGCCATGGTGTTCGGCCATCTCGTATCCGACACGGCACAGATGTTTTCGGATGTCAGGACTTACTGGAGCCCGGCGGCGGTCAAGAGGGTTTCGGGTCATGTCCTTAAAGGAAAAGCCGCGGATGGAATCATACACCTTATCAACTCAGGATCGTCCGCGCTGGACGCGACCGGGCGGCAGAGACTGAAAGGCAAACCTGCGATGAAGCCTTATTGGGAGATATCTTCCGATGAAGCTTATGAGTGTCTGAAAGCCACTAAATGGTGTCCGGCTGATAGAGAATATTTTAGAGGAGGCGGATTCTCGTCGCAGTTTCTCACGGAAGGGGGAATGCCGGTGACTATGTCTCGAATTAATCTGATCAAGGGGATGGGCCCCGTTCTTCAGATCGCCGAAGGGTATACGGTGGAACTTCCCGAGAAGGTGAACGCGACGCTCGACAAAAGGACCAACCCCACATGGCCAACAACGTGGTTCGCGCCAAATCTTACCGGCAGCGGCGCGTTCAAGGATGTCTATTCGGTGATGGCGAACTGGGGAGCGAATCACGGCGCGATAAGCTACGGTCACATCGGC
This sequence comes from Bacteroidota bacterium, assembly GCA_021785235.1. The sequence continues at coordinate 1,005 of JAJYGB010000267.1, read as the reverse complement.
GACAAGATGATTACGCTTGCATCGATGCTCCGCATTCCCGTGAACATGCACAACGTTCCGCGCGAGAGGATATACAGGCCGAGCGCCTGGAGCGCTTTCGGGACCGAGGATCTTGAAGGCGCCGATTTCCGTGCATGCAAGAATTTTGGCCCCCTTTACGGAAAACGCTAAACCAGATGTCCGTCCGAAAGTAATTGATGCCGCCATCCAAGTTTCTCGCGCTGGACCTCGGTGCCGAAAGTGGGCGCGCCTTTGTTGGAGTGCTCGACGGCGATCGGATCTCCCTGGAGGAAGTGCACAGATTTCCCAATATCCCCATAGAAGTGTCGGGTCATTTACACTGGGATGTTGCGAGAATGTTTCAGCAGCTGAAGAAAGCGTTGAGACTCGCCGTCGAAAAAGGCCATGGAGACATCGCCTCTATCGGCGTTGATACCTGGGGCGTCGATTTCGGCCTGATAAGAAAGAGCGATAAAAACATTTCTCCACCGTTCACTTACAGGGATTCTCGTACGAACGGTATTATGGAAAAAGTCTTCGCGAAGATGTCGCGAAAAGAAATCTATAACAGAACCGGCGTACAGCTGATGCAGATCAATTCTCTTTTTCAGCTGTACAGCGCGATGAAAGGACAGGAAAGCTCCTTGGACGATTTCGAGAGCCTCCTGTTCATGCCCGACCTCTTTAACTACCTGCTCACAGGTAAACAGGTTTCGGAATACACGATTGCGTCCACGTCTCAACTTCTCGACGCAAATTGCCGGAGGTTCGATGAGGCGATATTCTCGGCCCTCGGGTTTCCTTCGCGGCTCATGCGCCCAATCGTTATGCCGGGGACAGTGATCGGGAAGCTACTTCCCGCAATCTCGTCAGAAGTCGGGTTGAAAGATGTCGACGTCATCGCGGTCGGAAGCCACGACACGGCGAGCGCGGTTGCAGCCATACCGGCTTCAGGAACTAACTGGGCGTATCTCAGCTCGGGAACCTGGTCGCTCATCGGAATCG
>JAJYGB010000609.1 GCA_021785235.1 Bacteroidota bacterium | reverse complement strand
ATTACGACAAGAAGAGAGTATCACGAGCAACAATATGGCCGGTATTGTTCTCATATGCTCATCACCCCCTCCAGCTCGCCGCCTCGCTGTCCGCGCTATCCGCGTCAAATGGCGTGATTTCCTTTGGGGCACTCCCATCTGAATTCATCAGGACGATTTCGTGATGGAGGTATCCTTCAGCATTGCGGTACCCGACGTTCAATAGAATTTTCGAATCATCCGTTGAGTATGCCACAGGCCGTGGATACAGATATTTGCCGTTCGTCAGGCTCACTCTTCCTGAGCCATCTGTATCCTGTAGACTCATGACAAAGACGTCATCGACATAGTTGGCATGGATGCCAAAGGCAATTTGATTCCCGGTCCGGCTCAAGACCGGCACTCCCCACATTTCGCCGGTACTTCCCCATGATCTAAGTACGACTCCCTGCAAATCAAAAACACACAGTCTCTGTGTATCTGTGTAATCGCCGACAACGCCGATCAATGACTTTCCATCTCCTGACCAATCGTAAGCTCCCTCGACAAGGTGTACGGTCTCTGTGACCCTCCTTTCAGCTGTTCCGTCCGAGTTGATCAGGAAAATATCCCAGTTCCCCAACGCCTCTGGGATCATAAGTCTTCCATAGGCAATCTGTTTCGAATCAGGAGACCACACAGGATTCTTCGCCCCGCCATATTCAATCATTCCCCATGCAGAATCGTAAATATCTAACCATTCCTTAGTCAGCTGATACTTGTTGCTTCCATCAGCATTCATTATGAAAATCGCATCGCGAAATGATGGATACGTCATTTCGTCGCCGATTAAGGAAACAACAGCTATCTTGCTTCCGTCCGGCGACCATTTGGCATCAAGTATCGGGAATGCCGAGTCACTCGTCAGCTGTTGTACATTTGAGCCACCTTCGTTCATGCTGTATAGCTGGCTGCTTCCGCTCTTGTCCGATATGAAGAGTATGGGACCTGCTTTCACAGGGAATCCTCCGCCGGAATCGACGGGATTGTTATGACAAGAGAGGAGCAGAATGGAAATCGAAAGGACAACCAGTACCTTCAGTTTGACGGCACTACCAGCATAGGCTTCCGCTGTTTTGCTGTTTCGAGGCAGAAATCGCAGTGCTCCCTTGCTCACCACAAAATCCGATAAACCACTTCGTTTCATAGCCCGCCTCCCATCGCTCATAAGAGACGACTGTGATGATCGGGAAACCCGGTTACATAAACAAATCGCAAAGCATCGACAGCCGCAATTTACTTCTTCCGGATCCGCCGCGCAATCGGTGGATTCACTGATTTTTGTCAAGGGTTCCACTCCTCCGCCGGCGCGTGGGTACCCCGGTCAACAGAACGCGTCGGGAATGCGAAGCTCAAACTGATGTCTCGATATCTTCGCAACGGCCTCAGCCGCATTCCTGACCCCGAGTTTACGGTATGCGTTTGTGAGGTGTGTGTTCACCGTGTGAATACTGAGACTTGCTCTTTCCGCAATCTCGTCACGCGTCAGTCCACCCACAAGATGTTCAAGCACCTTGAGCTCCACCGGCCTGAGTCCGTACCTCTCGGCCAGGTTCGTTTCAAACGAGTTCAGAAAGAATTTCACAAGGCCTCCGTTTACATCCGGTACAGTTCGCTTTCTGTCATGGAGACGACTCGATGCGGCCGCCAGATCCGCGTCCTGTGGTGCGAAGGCTATCTCTCTGATAGGTACGAATGAATGTGCTTTGGGCTTTTCCCTGTGGCCTCCCCGGCCACACATGCCCGCCTGACCCGCATCAACTGAAATATTTAACGGATTCACTCATCATTGTCAAGATCGCCTGCCGCCGACAATTTTCCTTCCTTCCGTTGATCGGAATATAATCCGATATAGGGATCGCAAGGATACTCGACGGTATTCCAGAGGCTTCTTGAGATGATTTCATCCCCGCTTGATCGTGCATCTGTTCCCTAGTTGGCTGCGGGTATTTGCCGAAACCCAGAAGAGAGATTTACTCCAAACCTTCGACAAGATCCTCGGCCAGACCTAAGCCGCAGCCCGACGCCCCGGAATTCTCGCGGTAGGCCCGATTGTGCCGCGCTCATCTCAAATTCTTCACATCTTCTCCGGAGCCGAAATTCCCAATATCTTGAATCCGTTGGCCAAAACAGTTTTTGTGGCAAGGCACAGAGCAAGCCTCGACGCAGCCAGCCGGCGGTCGGGGATAATGACCCGGTGGAGATGGTAAAATCGATGGAAAGCCTCAGCGACTTCCTGCAGGTAGCTGATAATCCTGTGCGGCTCGAAAGTGAGAGCGGCCGCCTCGACCACCTCGGGGAAATTTCCGAGCGTCTTGGATAGGTCGATCTCTTCCTTCTCTTTGAGAAGCGAGATATCAAAATCCCTCTTGCCGCCGGAAAGGATTTCCTTTACGGGCACTCCCTCTTCTTCGGCGAACCTTATTATGCTGGCGATTCGGGCGTGAGCGTACTGGAGGTAGAAGACGGGATTTTCTTCGCTCTGCTTCTTCGCGAGATCTATGTCGAAATTCAGATGCGTGCCTATGTTCCTCATCAGGAAAAAGAACCTGACCGCGTCCGCTCCCACCCACTCGATAAGCTCGTCGAGCGTTATGAAGTTCGCTTTCCTCGTCGACATCTTCACAACTTCGCCGTTCTGGAATATGGTTACGAATTGATGAATCAGCACCGTGATTTTGCCGGCATCGTAACCGAGCGATTTCAACGCCAATAAGACGTCCGGATAAGTCGCGATGTGGTCCGAGCCGAAGATATCGATGACCATCTCGAAGCCGCGGCGGAATTTTTCTATGTGGTAGGCGATGTCGGGGAGGCGGTATGTCGGCTCGCCGGTGCTCTTAACGATTACCTTGTCCTGTTCCCCGCCGACCGCTGTCGCCTTGAACCATTTCGCTCCATCTTTCTCGTAGGTTAGCCCCGCGGAATCGAGCGCGGCGATCACTTCCCTGATTTTCCCCGTTTCGTACAGCGAATTCTCGTTGAAGAATACGTCAAAAGCTATCCCGAGCCTCCCGAGGCTTTTCTTGATATCTTCGAAAATTTCCCGTTCCGCCCTATCCTTGAAAGCTCCTTCAGCAGGTTCGTCGGCGAGATCCGTCCCCCGTTCGGCGAACAGGTGTTGCGCGATCTCGCGTATATACTCTCCCTGGTAGTGGTCCTCCGGAAAATCGGCTTTCTCACCGAGGATTTCTTTGTACCTCAGCCTCACGGAGTCGCCAAGCACCCGCATCTGCCGGCCGGCATTATTGAAATAGTATTCTCGCGTCACATCGTGCCCGGTCCACTGGAGCACATTTGCGAGAGTGTCGCCGAAGACCGCGTTCCTTCCGTGTCCAACCGTAAGCGGGCCGGTCGGGTTCGCGCTGACAAATTCGACCTGCGTCTTTTTTCCCGCTCCCGTGTTAGATCTGCCGAAACTGGCGCCCGCGTCGAGTACCTTGTCGATGATCGAAAGGAAATAATTGTCCGTGAATTTGAAATTAATGAAGCCGGGGCCGGCAACATCGGTCTTTTCGATCAGGCTGCGATCGACGTCAAGCGCCTCAACGATCTTCTGCGCGACGTCGCGCGGCTTCATTTTCAATTCTTTCGCGGCGAGGAGCGCGAAGTTTGTCGAGAGGTCGCCGTGGGATTCGATTTTGGGTTTATCAAACGAAATTTCGACCGGCATTTTTCCGATGGCTCCCCCGGAAAATCCGGCCTTCTCAAATGCGGATATTAATTGCGCCTTAAGATAGTCTTTCATTTCTCCGTTTGTTTCCTTGTGGTTTTGACGGCGCGAGGTTTCCTGGCAGCGGCATCCATCGAATCGGCAACCTTCTGCATCTTGGCGTCGCCCCACAGTTTCTCCAGCCCGTAGAAGGTCCTCGCGTCCTTGTGGAAAACGTGAACTACCACATCCACGTAATCGAGCAGAGCCCACTGAAGATTCTGGAAGCCCTCCGTGTGCCAGGGTCTTTCGCCAAGCTTCGACATGCCGTCTATTATCTCGTCGGCGATGGCCTTCACCTGCGTCTCGGAATCCCCGCTGCACACGACGAAGTAATCTGCCATCGTCGTTACTTTTCGAAGGTCCATTATGACCACGTTCTTCGCCTTCTTCGACAAAGCCAGTTCGGCTATCTGACGCTGGAGGGTCTTTGCTTTTGTCATATTATTCTATGCCCGTTCTTGGTTTAAGATTTTCGTAATCCTTTCCGATGAGCACTTCCACATCGACATAGCTCTGCGGATCGAGTTTCGTGATAACGTTTTCCTTCTTGACTCCGAGCGCTTCCGCGACACGCAGGGCGTTCTCGTAGTCTCCTGATGCGTTCACAACCGTTGTGAACTCCCTGTCGAACACGGAGCCGTTTGTCGTTTCAACGACGTCGAATCCCCTCCGCCTCAGGAAGTTTGTGAAATCCATTGCCACGTCCTTCGCGCCGCACTCGTTACGCACGCTGATCTGAATGACGCTTTCGATTTTCGTTGGAGAGTCAGCGTCGGCACGCTCTGCCTGCGCAGTGGGGTGCAGAACCAGCCGATCCACCATCGAGTAGACGAGTGTCACTGCGAGCAACAGTACGACCACCAGCACGGATACCGACACCAATCTCGAGGCACCTGCCGACAGATTCGTGTTGCCTTTACGCCTCTTCATTAACTGCGGGCAATGTGAAAATTGAGGGAGTTGAAATTCGGAGGCCTGTCCGCCCCACCGGACCGGAACAAACGGTTAATAGATCTGGAGTCCGCTTCAAATTACGTTGCGAGCCCTTACCATCCCATCGGACCGTAGTAGTAGTAAGGATTGTAATATCTATACAACGGATTCTGGTTGAACTGGACATCTATCGAAAAATCTTTTGTCGGACGATAGTTGAGCTCCGCCCGCGTCAGATAAATTCCGTTTATGCTCTTAGAGAAACTGTTTCCAAGCGTGCTGTACGGAGAATTCATCACGCTGACATCGGCGCTCAACGTCAACGGCTGGCTGATCCTGTAGCTCATGCTGTTAGTATACATTGCCAGCGACATCGCCTGGCCGCCCATCGTCATATAATTCATCGAGATGGACTGACGCATCGAGAAATTGGCAGGGTTGAAGAATCCGAAGAGCGAACCACCGTCATCACCGGAACGAAAAAGCGAACTCTCGACACTGGATCCGTCCGAAAGCTGGTTCCTGAACTGGGCATAGCTGACCGAGCTGAAAACAAGCATCAACATAAATAAACCGGCCATTTTCTTCATCGTTTCCTCCGCATTCTGATGAAATTTTAAACAAAACCAGAACAAATGTCAAATCATATACTTTGACGCTCATCTACCTCAACGGTTGAACGGCGTGAGTTCGTTCCCTCAGCGGTGGCAACTCTTGTCAGGTCAGGCTCCGCGGGCGGACTCACCCGCAAACCGCGAGTCCCTGTGATCCGAGCCACCCTTACCGGACCAGAAAAACACGAAAGAGGCCGATTCGGACATTCCAAAAGAGAGATCGAATCGCATGGATTAGGAGTTTTCAAAAAAAAAGTTAACTTGAAGAGACATAAAACGGAGGGTTTATGATGGAAGACAAGAGTAAGACTCTCGGCATTTTTCATCGTGCTTTTCCGGTTCAACTGCCAGCGGAGCCGATACGGTTCATGACGGCAGAGGTCAACAAGATAGTAGATATAGATCGTCTCAAGTATCAGAAGTGGGTTTCAAAATCGGAAAGCTCGGTGTTTACCTACGGCGGCCAGGCCTTCGGGTACGGAATTGGCATGGAGAAATTCGCTGATGACGGCTTTTCCGAAACGCAGCTTGTTCTGAAAGACTCGCCTCAGCTTGCGGAGGGGCTTTTGATAGAAGGCCTCGTCGACGACGCAAGGATGAGGGGACGCCACTATTTCGGGATTTATCGAAACTGTTGCAAGATAATACCCGACACCGATTTCACGGTTCGCAACGGTTACAGCATAAGGATCGGGTATGATATCAGAGCCGTCCATTGGGATTTCTCCGACGAAACCAGGTTCGGTCTGATTGTCGAGCCGGCCTGGACCATACAACGAAGCAACGAGCCCGGTCACGCGGTGAGCGGGTATCTGGGCGCGGTCGAAAGAGAACTCCTGAAAATCCACGGCGTCAGCGGTGCGGACGACTATGTAATGTCCTTTGTCTATTCTCACGCCGAGTTTGCGCTACCGTGCGGCGGCAAGGTGAGACTGGAAGACGCGCCGATCATGGTGTTTACCGAGACTGCGGACTAAGGATCGGGAAGGCTTCCCTGCACAGCTTGTGATTGCCTTGACCTGGGAATACGGATTATATCCGTACTCCGGGTCAAGTGTTCCCATCATTCCCGACGGGCCGCGACTTCATAGCATTCACTACCCTGCATGCGGCGTATGCTGCCGAGAACCCGGCGTTGATATTCGTTACGGCTATCCCCGGCGCGCACGATGAGAGCATGCTGAGCAGCGCGGTGACACCCTTGAAGTTTGCGCCGTAACCTACATCGGTCGGCACCGCGAAAATCGGCCTGGATACCAGTCCGCCGATGACGCTCGGAAGCGCACCTTCCATCCCCGCGATCACCACAAGTGCGGACGCACTCTCCATAACATCGATATTTTTCATGACACGGTGAATGCCCGAAACGCCGATGTCGTTCAGCTTCATGAATGCGACGCCCATCGCGCCGCAGACCTCGGCGGCTTCCTCAGCTACCGGAATGTCGCTCGTCCCGGCAGTTATTATGCAGACGTAAGGCTCACCCTTTCGCTTCTCCCTGGGTGCTAGCGGGTTCACAGTGAACGTGCCTGCAATCTTATTAGCTTTCCCTTTCGGGAATTTCTTTTTCAGCACCTTCATTTTCTCATCCGACAGTCGCGTGATCAGCACGGGGTCCCTGGACCTGGCGAGCTTTTCCGCGATACCGAGTATGTGCTCTGTTGTTTTGCTTTCTCCGTAAATGACCTCACCCAGTCCTACCCTCAGGCCGCGTCCGTGGTCGACCGTGGCATAACCGGTCTCCTCCAGGCCGAGCGGGACGTACTTTAGTTTCTCGTACGCTTCGGCGGCATTCAGCTTTCCCTTTTGAACGTCATCCAGAATTTTCCTGATTAATTCCCGGTTCATCCGAAGTATCCTGCGTGTCAGACTGTTCCGCCGCCGGTCTTGTAACCTTCGAGATCGAGTGTAACCCAGACATAGCCCCGCTTCTTCGCCTCCGCGGTCAGCTTGTCCTTCAGCTGAAGCGCCAGGAGCATTTCCTCCGGAGCAGTCTCGAGTCTCAGGAAATGTCTGACGGAACCTTTGGATTGATCGCTCATCTCGTGAACTCTCAGGCGGAACACCCTCATTCCTCCTTTACGGAGCAAGTCTTCCAGATCGTCGACGTTCTTTAATTCTTGTTTCGTGATTTGCACTCCTCTCATTATGCGCGAGCTGAGGCAGGGACTCGACGGCTTGTCGTGAAGTTCGAAGCCGTTCACCCGCATGAAATCTCTAATTTCTTCCTTGCTGAAGTCGTACACCGCAAGCGGGTAGAGTATATCGTTTTCAAGTGCTGCCCTGTGCCCCGGACGAACGTCGGACTTGTCGGAAGAACTGTAGCCGTATGCGATGTGTCTGCAATCGTTTTCGGCGGCAACCTGTCTCGCTATCGTGAAGAGTTCGGTCTTGCAATGATAACACCGTAGAGAGTCGTTTTTAAGATAGTCGGCATTGTCAACCTCGGTGCTCTCTTTCCAAACATGCCTTACGCCGATTTGCCCGATAAATCTGGACACATCTTCTTTATCGTGGTTCGGCATGCTTTCGCTGTTTGTCGTCAGCGCCACCAGCTTCCCGCCGTATTCCTTCCTTGCCTCTTCGGCCGCCCAGAGGAGAAAGCCGCTGTCCACGCCGCCCGAAAAAGCGACGACCAGGCCTTCAACGGTATGCTTGCCGAGAGACTCCTTCAGCGCGGCGTATTTTGCCAGAAGGTTGTTCGGCACAATTTCAATTTCCGTACTGCCATTCGAGTGATTCATGGTATAAATTAATTTAACATCCCGCCCGCCCATATGGAAAGGACTTTCCAGCCGCAAATTGAAACGGGCGGAATGTCGGGTTATATTTGTTCAGATTACATTTATACGAGGAACGGCTATCTTCTCAAGAATGCTTTCACGTATTTTCTATGAACTCAGAGTAAGAATCTTCCACTGTCCGATCACGACCGTCAGACTGCAGAGGAAGTTCGGCCACGAGGCTTCAGACCTGAAGCAGTTCGTTCCGGTTTTCAACCAAAGACTCCGCGAACGCTTTTTCCTCAGCGACCTGAACAAGAAAGAGTTCTACATTAATCTCATGACCACGGTCGGCGATTTCGACACCATCATGGACGACGCGGACCTGGTGCATGAAAACAAATTCCAGACACTCGGCTCGGAGTTATACTCATTTGGAGACAAGGTCGACTGGCACCTTGATTTCATATCGGGAAAGCGTTGGGATCTCCGGTTCCACTCCGAGATCGACGTCGCCAAGTCCGGGAACTCCTCGGATGTGAAAGTCCCATGGGAAGTGAACCGGTTCCACCAGGCGATCTGGCTCGGCAAGGCATACTGGTTAAGCCGCAGTGAAACCCACACGGAGAAATTCAAAGAACTCGCCAGCGACTGGATTGAGAACAATCCTGTCGGATACGGCGTGAACTGGACATCGCCGGCGGAGGCGGCAATCAGGGCGGTGAACATGATAACCGGCTTGCTTTATTTCATGGGATCGACCAGGATGAACGACGAGTTTATAATGAAACTCCTTTGCTCTTTGTACGAACACGGTGTCTTTATCCGTCACAACATCGAAAGAAAGCTCGGGAACCATGACCGTCTTCTTTCGAGCCTGGTCGGGCTCATCTATCTCGGGATGCTTTTCTACGACACGAAGCCGGGAAGAAGCTGGGTGGAATTCGCCCGGAAAAAGCTCGAGCGTGAAATCGCGAACCGGGTCTGCGAAGACGGAACAGATTACGAAAAATCGACCGTCTACCAGCGCCTTGCCACGGAAATGTTTACCGCGGCATATGTCCTGTTGAAACTGAACAAATTCAAGATCTCCGTGGAATTCAGCGGGCGACTCGAGAAGATGTTCGAGTTTCTGGCCTCCGCAACCATGCGGGACGGAAGGGTTCCAAACATAGGCGACGGGGATAACGGACGGCTATTCAGGTTGAAATCAGATATAGATTTCAACGACCACCGCGACCTGCTTTCAGTCGGCGCCGCGCTTTTCGGCGGGGACAACCTGAAAGCCGCGGCGGGAAAATTCAGCGAGCTGGCACTACTGCTCCTTGGAGGAGAAGGATTTGAGAATTTTTCGCTTATCAAGGCAGAAGACAGAATCGCTTCTTCGATCTACAAAAAGGGTGGCTTCGCGTTCATGAGAACCGAGAACGATTTTTGCTCACTAAATTTCAGCGACATCGGGATGCGCGATCGCGGCGGACATGGACACAACGACACACTGAGCTTCACGATAGCGGGCAGGAATCCGTTCATCGTGGACAGAGGAACGTTCTGCTACACTTCCGACCAGGTCGCTGGAAATAAGCTACGATCGACCTATTCCCACAATACCGTCATCGTGGATGGAGCGGAACAAGCCGAGTTTGCGGGGTCCTGGCCCGCAAAGGCCGGCTTGTCATCCACTGAACTCCTGGAATGGAATTCCTCGGATGACCAGGATATCATCGAAGCGCAACATCACGCCTACGAGCGGCTGAGCCCGCCGGTGACCCACAGGCGTAAGATCACCTTTAACAAACGCCAGAGAACTTTCCTTGTCGAAGACAATCTTCTGGGAACCGGGCCGCACACCGTCGAGATGATGTTTCATCTGGCTCCGGAATTGAAAGTTGTCGGCCTGGGACGGAATTTTCTCGCCCTCGAGGGAGAAGAGTTCGCACTAGTAAAGTTTCAGCATCCATTCACACTGGAGGAGTGGCAGCACTCGCCTAGCTGCGGCATATTACAGGCGGCCCGGACAGCGCGGGTCAGGCTGGAGATCAATTTACCGGCGAGAGCAGAAACGTTTGTATTTATTATCAGGAGTGCGGACGACATGAACCATCTGTTGAACAGGATCCAATCGGTGGATTCGCCCGAATAAAGCGGGCAACCGAATTACAACGACCAAAAGATGAGTAAGCCAGACATGAAGCTCCTCGCAGCACCGAAACTCAACGAGCAAATGACCGACCTTATACTGAAGAAGGCCGGGAATAATTTCGAGATTCAATTTCTTTCCAGTGCAGGAGAAACCGCGCGGAAGAGCCTCATCGAGGAGGCGGATGTGATCCTCGCGACGAACTTCCGGCGGGACATAATGGAAGAAGAACTCCCCTTCCTGAAAAAGACAAGGTTCATCCAAATCACGCTCGCAGGGGCAGACATAATTCCATACGCCAAGCTGAGACCGGACATCGTCATCTGCAGCAACGGCGGGGCATACAGCGACCCGATAGCGGAGCACTCAATCGGGATGATGCTTGCGCTCGCACGGAACTTCCTCCCTCTTCACCGCGGGCTCAGTGAGGGGGTCTTCGACCAGAAGACTCCGCACAAGATGCTCGGAGGCTCGACTCTCGGAATCATTGGATTCGGAGGGATCGGGAAGAAAACCGCCGAGCTCGCCCGGGCCTTCGGCGTGAAGATACTGGCGATCAACTCGACCGGGAAAACGGATCGTGATGTAGATTTCATCGGAACGCTGTCGGACCTCGACAAATTGCTCCGAGAATCAGACTTCCTCCTCCTGACAATAGGGCTAAACAAGAGGACAAGAAATCTCATCGGCGAGAGGGAGCTGCGACTGATGAAGCCCGATGCGGTTCTAATAAATGTCGCCCGCGGCGGCCTGATCAACGAGAAAAGTCTATACGAGCATCTCAAAGCCAATCCGCAGTTCAAAGCCGGGATCGAAGCATGGTGGATTGAGCCATTCAACCACCCGAAGTTCGAAGTGCAATACCCCTTCTTTGAGCTGGACAACCTGCTGGGCTCGCCGCACAATTCATATCTAACCGAAGGTATATATCTCAGGGCGCTCGATGCCGCGCTCGACAACATCCTCAGATTTGCGAATGGGGAACGTCTCAGAAACGTGCAGCGGCGGGAAGACTACCTGTAACGGTCAGTCCAACCCCCAACCACTCCGGGACTTCTTCTTTTCGGAATGGATTTTCTTCCCCTTGAGTCTCTTCTCCCTGGAGGTCTTGGAGGGACGCGTCTTTACTCTCTTCTTCACGGGCTTCAGCGCCGCCTTCAGTAGGCGGGCGAATTCGGATACCACGGTCTCTTTGTTCTCCCACTGGCTGCGCGAGACCTGGGAAGACAAATGCAGGACTCCATCGGTGTCTATCCTGTTCCCTAGGCGCAAGAACAGGCGCGCTCGTTGTGCATCCGATAGGGCGGAGGACTTTAACACGTCGAACAGAAGCTCGACTTTTGATTCCACCTTGTTGACGTTCTGTCCGCCCGGGCCGCCGCTCCTGGAGGTGCGAAATTCAAGTTCGGAAGCGGGGACCACAACTCCCGTCATTATGACGATATCATCGCTCTTCATATCGGCTCACGCAAAGTATCGCCCCATTTCTTCAAAGATGCAACTACGGCTTTGCAAAGGAAGAGTGGCGGAGTATTGAATCGCGAAAACGCTGCCGCTCCCTTTAAGTATCTTGAAAAAAGGATCAAAACCTGCCGATTAAATTTCCCCGTTGCGGATTCCGTGTCGGTTCCGGAGGGTCGCTCGTGGCGGCAGGACCGCCGCTCACAGCGGAGTCTTACTCTTCGTCTTCTTCCTTCGCGAAACCGAACTGTATCACCGAAACGTGTCCGGTGCCATGACACTTCTCGCATTCTATGAAATCAAACCCTTCTTCATTTTGAGTGACGCCGATGAATCGCGTCCCATTGCAGACGTCGCATACAACTTCCCACTGAGACTCTTTATGAAGCATTTGATTTCTCCTTTTCTTTTCCACAAGGGAATATATTCACGTGTCCGGGGGGTGTCAACAAGCGTTCAAGTTCTTTCTTCTCTTTCTTAATTAATTAAGACGACGCAGCGTCGCGTCCCTGAAGGCAAGACTCCGCCGGCGGACCGGCCGTCTAAATTGCGAAGTCTTCTCAAGCCGCTCACAATTCCTCAAATACGTAGCCGCTCTCTCCGTGTTGCGCGAGGTCCAGGCCGTCCATCTCATCCTCGGGAGAGACTCGCAGACCCATCGTCTTGTCGAGGAGCTTCAGAATGCCCCAGGTAATTCCGAACGCGTAGAGAATCACGACGGCGAGTGCCACCATCTGGGCACCGAGAAGTCCGAGGTTCCCTTGAAAGAGCCCGTTGGCCCCCGCGGGGTTGATCAGTACCGAAGCAAACAGACCCGTCGCGATCGCTCCCCACGCGCCGCCCACTCCATGGACACCGACGGTGTCGAGCGAATCGTCATAACCGAATCTTCCCTTCAGCCTGATTCCCATGAAGCAGACGAAGCCGCCGACGAGTCCGATCATCAACGCAGCCATGGGGCCGACAAATCCTGATGCTGGCGTGATTGCTACCAGTCCCGCGACCGCGCCGGATGCCGCGCCGAGAGCCGTGGGCTTGCCGCGAGTGTACCACTCGGCGGTCATCCACGACAACGCAGCGGCGGCGGCGGCAACCTGCGTTGCCAGAAATGCGGAAGTGGCCAGCGTACCGGAGGCAAGCGCGCTTCCCGCGTTGAACCCGAACCATCCGAACCAGAGGAGCGCCGCTCCGATAAAAGTCATCGTAAGATTATGCGGCGGCATCGGCTCCTGACCGTAGCCTCTCCTCTTGCCGATCAGCATCGCCGCCACAAGAGCGGAGACCCCGGAACTGACATGCACAACCAGTCCGCCGGCAAAGTCGAGCGCGCCGAGATTCCTCATCCAACCTCCGACTCCCCACACCCAGTGTGCCAGGGGATCGTACACAAGCGTCGCCCACATTAGGAGGAAGACTATGTATGTCTTAAACTTGAACCTCTCGGCGAATGCGCCTGTTATCAATGCAGGAGTAATTATGGCGAACATCATTTGAAACATCATGAAAGCCTCGTGAGGAATCGTCGGCGCATATTCGGGATTGGGAGCCATCCCGACACCGCTGAGCCCGACCCACTTCAGACTCCCTATAACGTGCCCAATGTCGGGTCCGAATGCGAGCGAATATCCGAAAAGCACCCATTGTATCGTGACCACGCCGATGGCAACGAAACTCTGCATTATCGTGCCGAGGACGTTTTTGCGGCGGACCATCCCGCCGTAGAACAGCGCCAGGCCGGGTGTCATCAACATCACGAAGGCGGTCGAGACGAGCATCCAGGTCGTGTCACCCGTGTTCACGGTCATAACCTGCTCCACCTGTTGAGTTACCTCCGGTATATTGGTGTGCGTGACCCGTCCGTTTGCCGACTGGGCAAAAACCGGCTGAGACAGAAAGAGGAAAATTGAAATGGGGCCTAACCAAAAGTATTTCTTCATTTGTTCGAACCTTAGAGCTTCTTATTTCCTTACTCGGAAAACGTGTAATTTCGATAGGGGAAAACAGGCGATATCAGCGAATAGTCTACTAAACACAC
>JAJYGB010000144.1:7478-13674 GCA_021785235.1 Bacteroidota bacterium | reverse complement strand
GAATACTATGCCGCCAATCTGAGCGGCGTACCAGTCTGTCTCGTAGTCGGCCGCCCAGCCGCTGCCGTACGGACTTCCGTCGAAAGAACTGTTGTCACCGACAATATTGCCGTCAACTTCCTTTATCCCTTTCGCCTTCAGGCTGTCGGCCCATTGCTGGAACGTCAGTACCACATTACCTCCGTTATAACGTCCGCAAATTGTCGGATCTCCGCTTCCCTTCAAATAAAGGTCTCCCGAAAGAACGCCGTTGCTTATCGTCCCGTCTGTTTCGAGCGTCGTCACATATTTGAATTCAGGAGAAAGCTCCGTGAGCGCCGCAGAGGTTGTGTATAATTTCAAATTTGACGCGGGCATGAAACTCTTGTTTTGATTTTCCTCGTAAACGATTTCGCCCGTGGATAGAGACTGGATCTTGACTCCCCAGAACGCGTTGAAGAATTCAGGGTCGTCGAACCGGGATGCAAGTTCATGGTGAAGTGTCTCCATTGCGCCGGTTGAAACTTTCGGCTCTCTCATCGGGATAGACGCGCAGCCCGACACGAGAACGGCAAAGAACAGGGTAATGGTCGTAATTTTCGTCAATTGTTCTACCTCTTTTCCGCTATGAGTTTCTAAATGTTCAAAACGGGAATTAGAAACAATAGGCAGAGCGCCGAAAAGCAACCGACGCCCGATTCCTTCCTTGCCGATCTCGATATCTTGCTTCTGAATTCCCTTTTCTATTTCAGATGATACTTCAGAAATTCCAACGTCATTGGCCACGCCTGCTTCGAGGCCTTCTCGTTATAGCTGGCGCGCTGGTCGCAGAAAAATCCATGGTCGGCGTACGAAAATGTCACGCTTCCGAATTCCTTTCCCGCGGAGCGGACAGCGTCCTCGACCGCGCGGGTATGTTCCGGCAGGATGTGCTTGTCGAGTCCGCCCCAGAAAAGGAGAACGGGGCCGTGGAGATTCCTGGATCTGTCGAGCAGTCCTTGCGCGATTCCGCCGCCGTAGAATGA
This sequence comes from Bacteroidota bacterium, assembly GCA_021785235.1. The sequence continues at coordinate 12,670 of JAJYGB010000144.1, read as the reverse complement.
TACCGCGGCGCTTAGCGGAACGAGCGTGTCGGCGAAGAAGGAGACGCGTCCTCCCATACAAAAACCGGCTGAGAATATTTTCTTCGGATCAGTTTGTGAGTCTTTCGCCAGCCATTCGTATGCCGCCCTGATATCCGATTCGAGGCCTTCGTTGGTCAGCTTGGATATATGCGTCTGCGTGGCGGCGAAATCGGTGTAACTTCCCTCAAAACCGGGGGCGGTCCTGTGGAAAAGTTCGGGCGCGATCGCCGTGAAACCTTCTTTCGCGAACCTATTCGTCACATCGCGTATGTAAGGATTGACGCCGAACGCTTCCTGGAACACCATTATACCGGGGTGTTTCCCGGGGCCTTGCGGCCGGGCGACGTAGGCGGACATAGTTGTGCCGTCGGCAACTTTTATTTCAACAAAATTATCTTTGTCTGACATTTTCTCCTCCTTTTGAAATGTTTCTTTCATTTAAGCGCTGCCCCGCTCACCATACTCTCCCTGTTAATTAGTCTCCCGGCATCTCCGCGCAACGAAAGGCATCTCTTCTCCGACACGCACCTGTTAATCATATAATCCGCCATTCCGCATTTGTCTTGTCGCGGTCGGATCGACCTTTGAGCTTATCACATCCGGAGCCACCTTTGATACAATTAACGAAACAAAATGGAAAAGAATTCCGTGGACTCTTCTGCCACCAATAGCTTAAGGAAGCTGAGAGCGCAGGCTTCGTAGACGAGCGCCAGGTTTCATCCGCTCTGTATTAGACATTTGTAGATGACTCCGAGTAATATTTCTCCAGTTTATCGATCATGGCTTCGATGCTGAACTGGGTCTTCACCCGCTCACGTGCCGCCTCACCGAAGCGGTTGCGATTCGAAGGATCGACAGCGAGTGCCATGATGCCACTTGCTAGCGAATCATAATCCTTCGGAGGAAACAAGATGCCCGTCTCGCCTTCCACCACTATGTCGAGCACTCCCGCGCTCCTGCTGGCGACGGCGGCGATCTTCATCGCCATTGCCTCGGTAAGACCGAGTCCGAACGACTCCTCGTGCGACGGAAAGACAAAAATGTCGAGCGCAGCCAGGAATCTCGGAACGTCCTTCACAAATCCCATAAACCGCACAGATTCATCGAGATCTAGTTCGCCGGCCAGCGAGCGGACCTTTGCTTCGTACGCCTCTTCCCCGCGGCTCGCGGCGCCGGCGACAAGGAAAGAAAACTTCACATCTGAAGTATCGGCAACCTTTCGGGCGGCCCTGAGATATTCCTCATGCCCTTTCCCCGGTGTCATCCTGCCGCTCATGCCGACGAGCACGACGTTCTCAGGAACACCAAGCTCGTTGCGGATTTCCGATTTCATGAAACGTCCCGGGTCAAACGTGTCGGGATATATACCCGGGTGGACAACGTAAACTTGAGATGACGGAACGGGGCATGTATCGATGACGCTCTTTCTTATATAGTTCGAAATCGCGAAGGTGCCCTGCAGCCTGCCGTACAGGAAACGGTGAACTGGATCCGTCTTCTTAACCCCACTCGCCATGTGCTTCGTCAGAAATAGCCTCGCGTCCGATCCGGCAAGTTTCATCCCCGGCACGATCCACCATAGATCGTGCGAGAGGTGTGTGTGGACCACATCATAATCGTAATTTCTCAGGAGCCCGCTGAAATCCTTGATCGTGGCCAACGCATTTTTGTCCTCCCTGAGAATGCTGACAGTTGGCACACCTGCCGACGCGGCTTCGCGGAGGAGCGTCGACCTTGGAGGACAAAGAAGAGTCACATCATGGCCGCGCTTCCGCAGTTCCACGGAAGTCATGAGGGCCTGCATCTCCAGGCCCCCCCAGGAACGGGATCCACAACTTTGAAGTATTTTCACTTGTCAGCTAATCATGCTTTCGATAAGTCTCAAACTCGATGCTCTAAATCTTAAGCGAATCATATAACTTAGAAATTTGAATCTGAAAATGCGCTGGCGATAAGCCGTTTGTGTTCCTAAGAATTTGAATTTATCGCGGGTTTCGTGCTTAGGATTTAGAGTTTTCAATCGCAATTACCAGGACTTTTCGCCGATGGCCTGATCGAGCTCGTATTTGCCCATGACAAAGTTATAGAGAGCCTGCAACCTTTCGAGCCTTGCCTGCGCGAGCGCCGTCTCTGCGTCGAGAAGATCTAGGTTCGTAACGGTTCCGGCCTCGTAGCGGATCTTCGCAAGGTTCAGAGCAGTCTCGGCCTGCTGAACGGTGACTTCCGTCGTCTGAAGTTTATCAATGCTCGAGCGCACGTCGGAAACGCCCTTCTGAACATCGGCTGAAACCTGCTGGGAGACTTCGCTTTTGTAGGACTCCGCCTCCTGAATGTTCGCTGAAGCTTCCTGCTCCATATTCTGCTTCCTGTAGCCGCCGAAGAAGGGGACGACGTTCGATATCGGGATTTGCATCTGGGCTGCTACCGCATAGTTGCCGCGCCACGCATTTATGTCGGGCTCATAACCGTTCTTGAAACCGTATTGCACAGCGACGTTCAGGCTCGGGTAATATATAGACGACGCAACGTTATAAGCTGCGCGAGCGGTCACGATGCGATCCTTCGCCGCTTTCATCTCTACCCGGTCCTTCATCGCAATCTGAATGAGGGAATCGATATTCAGCGACACCGGCGTCTGCTCGAACTGGCCCGACACATTTACCGGAGAACCTGACGGCAAACCGAGTAAGTGGCGCAACGCTATCTTGGCATTGGCGAGTGAATTTTCAAGGCTGATCTTCTGATCCTGCGCCGACGCGACTCGCACCTGGGTAGTGAGAACATCGAAGTCCGTCGCGGTACCGGCTTCGACTTTCTTCTTCGTCATAAGAAGGTGTTGGTTAAGAGTTTTTATCTCGTCGTTCTGAACCTTTATGGCTTTCTCGAGAAAGAGAATGCCGTAGAATGTCTGGATCGTGCGGTAAGCGAGGTCCCGCCGGACAAGCGCGAGCTGGTCCTTCGAGCTTTCGACTTGCGTCTTCGCGAGCTCAATGTTCTTCTTGCGCTTTCCGAAGTCGTAGAGTGTCGCGCTTGCTCCTACATGCTCGTCGAAGTTGTTCGCCGGGAAAAGGTCGAACGTTCCAAATCCGGGGAAGCTGAACGCGGCCACCGGTCCGAGGAGTGTGTAGTTGAGAGACACGTCGGCGTTCGGGTAAAGAGAACTCTTACTTACCTGGACGCCGGCCTCGGACGCCTGTATGGCATGAGCTGCTTGCTGGATGGCGGGATTTTGCTCGAGAGCCGTGCGAACGGCCTGATCCACCGTCAGTGAGTCATCTCCTCCGTTCTGCGCCATCGCAGATCCCGCGACCGTCAAATAGATTATCGTTAATAATATTCCAAATCGAGATTTCATCATTTCCACCATTGTTTTTGTAAACTACCTGCTATCAACTAAACGTTATATGTCAAAATGTTTACCTGATAAATCTTCAAATTGTCAACCGGTTTCATATCATCATGTTCCAACAATCCACAAATCAAATATTCCGCCTCTTCATTCCATCGTCACTACTTTTTCGGCTTTTCCCTTCGCCCTGGTTTTCAGAAACATGATAGGGATAACGCACAAGATCATAATCGCGAAGGCAAAAAGGAATGTGCTGTCGGTCGCCTGTACAATCGCCTGTTGGACGACGTCGGATATAATCAAAGCCTTCGCCCGAGCCATCTCCATCGCGCCCGGCGCGCTGAGCACCATCGTGGCAAATTCTTTCAGTCCATAAAAGACATGCTGGTACACAGGGGAATACTGGCGCACATTCTGGCCGTCGATCGCGGTGTAAAAAAGAGTTCTCTGTGTCAGAACTGCGCCTATTATTGCAACTCCGAAACTTCCGCCGACCTGCCTTATCACGTTGAACAAGCCCGATGCCTGTGCCATATCCCTCTTCCCGATATCGGTAAGGGCTACCGCGCTGAGTGGTGTGAAGATCAATGCCATCCCGAAGCCTCGAAGGTAAATCGGAAGCATTATCTGAGCAGGCATCGAGAAGAGAGAAAGAAAAGCGTTTAGATACCAGCTCCATCCAAGTAGGACAATGCCTACTATGGCGATGATCTTAGGATTTATCTTGTCGGTCAGTATGCCGGAAATCGGTCCGACGACCCCCATTATTATTCCCATCGGCAGATAAACAATCCCGGCCTGGTAGGCGGTGTAGCCGAGTGAATTCTGGAGATAGAGCGGCAAAAGGAAAATGCTGCCGAACACGGAGAGCCCGAAGATGAAGAAGACCACGTTCGCCATTGTGTAGTTGAAGCTCCTGAAAAGTTTCAGATTAATCATCGGATGCTTCAGGTTAAGCTCCGTCACCAAAAACACAACGATCGATACCAATGCAATCGCAAAGTTGGTCAGTATGAACGGCGATGCCCAGCCTCCGGTATTCCAGTCGGCATTGCCGTCGGCAAGGGCCAGGAGGAGTGTTATTATGAAGGCGCCCATCGACACAAAGCCGACGATGTCAAAGTTATGCGATTTCTCCGCCTTGTATTCTCTCAGGATAGCCCAGACAGCAAATACTCCAAGAATGCCTATGGGTACGTTGATAAGGAAAATCGAGCTCCAGTCGAATCTGTCGACGAGATATCCTCCGACGATCGGGCCGAACGATATCGACCCGGCGGCGGCAACTCCCCAGAAACCGAGAGCCGTTCCGCGCTGTTCGTACGGGAACTCATGGAGGACGATTGCCATTCCAACAGGCATGAGCATCCCTCCCCCGAGACCCTGGAAGACGCGGAAGAGAATCAAGACACTCTCATTCCACGATATCGCGCAGAGGAACGAGCCGAGAGTGAACGTGAAGAGTGAAATTCCGAAGACCTTTTTATAGCCGAACCTGTCTGCAAACCAGCCGGACGCCGGCAGCAAGACAGAAAAGGCGATAAGGTACCCGTTCAGCACCCATTCTGCCGTATCTATGGAGATTCCGAACACCGCCATTATTTTCGGGAGTGCCACGTTCACGATGTTTGAGTCGAGTATCACCATGAATGTGCCTACCATTACAACCGTCAGCACCCACCACTTGTAGCTCGGGTGACCTGGTCCGACGATGAGACCGCCACTCCTCCCGTTTTCCTCCGATTTATATCCTGTCATTTCCTCCTCTTATATATAGAAATGAAATAATAACGAACTCAATGCATTGCGACGACTTTTTCGC
>JAJYGB010000144.1:2459-7468 GCA_021785235.1 Bacteroidota bacterium | reverse complement strand
GATTTACGATGCGTTCTTAGAAACAATATAGGAATGGCACAGAGAATCATTATCGCGAATGCGAACAGAAAGGCATCGTCGGTGGCCTGCACCACCGCCTGCTGTGCCACGCTTGAGATTACCAGCGCTTTGGCTCTCTGGATTTCAGTTGTCAGCGGCGCGCTCAAAACCTGCGTCGCAAAGTATCTCAAACCGTTAACAACATGTTGAAATGTCGCCGAATACTGATTCATCGCTTCTCCGTCGACCGCGGTATGAAAGAGCGTTCGCTCGGTCAACAAGGTGCCGATGACTGCGACGCCGAAGCTTCCGCCGACCTGCCTGATGACATTGAAAAGTCCCGACGCTTGTGCCATCTTCTCTTTCTTTATTTCCGAAAGGGCGACGGTGCTCAGAGGGGTGAAAAGTATTCCCATACCGATGCCCCTGAGGTAGACCGGAATCATTATTTCGGAGTGCATCGAGTACAGCGAGAGAAAACCGTTGAGATACCAACTGGCGCCGAGGAAGACAATTCCTGTCAGTGCGATTATTTTGGGATTGATCCTGTCGGCCATATAGCCCGAGATAGGTGCGGCGACACCCTGGATGAGTCCCATAGGCAAATACACCAGCCCGGCCTGGTATGCGGTGTAGTTCAGAGAATTCTGCAGATAGAGCGGCAGAAGAAAAGTGCTGCCGAAAACGGAGAATCCGAATATGAACAGGACAATGTTCGCCATGCCGTAGTTGAAATTCTTCAACAGATTCAATTCAAGTATCGGATGCTTTACCCTAAACTCATTAATGAGGAACACCACCAGCGAGACGGCGGCAATTACAAAACAGCTCACGATAAAAGTGGAAGTCCAGCCGCCTGTGTTCCACGATGCGTTCCCGTCGGCGAGCGCGAGTAAGAGCGACACCAGAAACACACTCATGGACGCGAAGCCGAGGAAATCGAAGGAGCGGGTTTTCGCCGCCTTGTATTCTCTCTGAATTGCCCAGCTTGCGATGATGGCGAATATACCGACCGGCACGTTCACATCGAAAATCGAGTGCCAGCTGAAATTGTCGACCAGATAACCTCCAATGAGCGGTCCGAAAGAGACCGAGCTGGCTGCCGCGACCGACCAGAAGCCGAGTGCGGTTCCCCTCCTTTCAACGGGGAATTCGCGCAGGACAATCGCCATGCCGACTGGAGTTATTATACCGCCGCCGAGCCCCTGGATCACCCTGAATAATATCAACACGTTCTCGTTCCACGCCAATCCACAGAGGAACGATCCGCTCGTGAAAAGGAAGAGAGCGAGCATGTAAATTTTCTTGTAGCCGAAGTGATCGGCGATCCAGCCGGAGCTCGGCAGCATAACGGCGAACGCAAGAAGGTAAGCGTTTATTACCCATTCCGCCTTGTCCACCGTTATTCCGAACGCGGCCATCAACTTCGGCAAGGAAACATTTACGATGGTGGAGTCGAGCACCGCCATGAACGTGCCTATCATTATATTCGCAAGCACCCACCATTTGTAAGATGAGTGATCATGGCGAATCGATCCGATCCCGGGTCCTCCGAACGACCCATTTTGAATTGAATTGTTCTTACTCATTTTCGATCCCACTATTCCATTGCCATCATGTGCTCGCCATGTTCCTTCTTTTTCTTGCTGCGAAGGAACAGCACTGGTACGACACACAGAAACGTTATCGCCGCCGCAATGAAGAAATCATCGTCGACCGCCGACACGAACGCCTGCTGGCCGACGTTGTAAACGAGAAGCGCCTGGGCGCGCGCTGAAGTCATGGCGGCGTTGCCTCCGGCCGTCTGTTGTGCAAAGGTCTTGAGACCTATCAAAGCGTTTCGCACCGCGGGCGAATATTTATTGACAGCCTGTCCGTAGACCGTTTCATGGAAAGTCGTCCGGTCTGTCAGCAATGTTCCCATTATCGCTACTCCGAAACTTCCGCCAACCTGTCTCAGCACGTTATAAAGTCCGGAAGCGCGCGCCATCTTCTCCTTCGGCACCTTGGAAAGAGAGAGCGAGCTCAGCGGCGTGAATATGAAGCCCATACCGAGTCCGCGAAGGTATATAGATATCATGACAGAGTGCGTCTCGGAAAAGAGCGACAGGAAATGGTTGCTGAAAAGACTGAGCGCCAGGATTATGACGCCGTAAAGCGCGAGATACTTCGGGTTCAGCCTATCAGACAAGTACCCCGCCAGCGGTCCCATAGTTCCCTGAAGGAAACCGAGCGGAAGGAAGAGCGATCCCGCCTGAAAAGCGGAGTATCCCAAACCGTTTTGCAGGTAAAGCGGCAGCAGAAAAGTGCTCCCGAACATTCCCATTCCGAAAATGAACAGGACCAGGTTCGCCATCGCGAAATTGTAGTTCTTCATCAGACTCAGGTCCACCAGCGGTTCGGGCGTATTCAGTTCCACGGAGATGAACGCGACGAACCCGATAAGCGACAGGGCAAAACAGGAAAGAATGAATGGCGAGGTCCAACCGCCGGTGTTCCAGTTCGCATCTCCGTCCGATAACGCCAGAAGAAGCGTAGTGAGAAACAACGCCATCGAGATGAAGCCGGCCAGATCGAAGGAGCGCGTCTTGCGCGATTGGTATTCGCGCTGTATAACCATCGTTGCGAAAATTGCGACGATCCCAATCGGCACATTTATGTCATATATAGAGTGCCAGACATAATTGTCGATGAGATATCCGCCGAGTGTCGGACCGAGTGAAACGGAAGCCGCAGAGGCGACCGACCAGAAACCGATGGCAGTGCCTCTTTTTTCCGGAGGAAACTCCCTCATGACAATAGCCATACCGACAGGCATCAAGAGTCCGCCGCCGATTCCCTGTATTACACGAAATGCTATCAACGCAGTTATGCTCCACGAAAGAGAACAAAGGAGCGAGCCGCCGGTAAAAAGAGTGAGCGCAGTAGCGTAAGTCTTTTTGTAACCAAACCTGTCCGCGATCCAGCCCGAAGTTGGGAGCATCACGGCGAGGGCGAGCAGATACGCGGTCGCCACCCATTTCGCCGTATCAACAGTCACCCCGAATGTTGCCATTATGGTAGGCATCGAAACGTCGACGATACTCGAGTCGAGGACGACCATGAACGTCCCGAACATGACATTGAACAGCACCCACCATTTATACGAGGGGTGCTCATGATGAGGAATTCCTAATGCAGAAGAAAGGGATCTCCCATTACCATTTGAATTGTGATTCGAATTATGATTGTCGTTTTTCATTTTTAATTTGTTCTTCTTGACGAACCGGCGTCACCAAAGCCCTTTCCTGCACGGAGAAACTTCGGCCGGTCGTACCATCTTCGCGGATCGCCGAGCCCATCTCATCAATCAACGGCATCGAACATCTCACAAGCGATCCAAGAATCCATTAATCCACTATTCCAACATTCCATTATTCCAAAATTCCACTTCCTAATCCATCGCGACCGCTTTTATCCGTTCGCCTTCGCGCTTCTTATACCGCAGAAAGACAATCGGGATAATACAGGCGGCAGTTATAAGGGCTGCTACAAGGAAGTCATCGTCGACCGCCGATACGAAGGCTTGCTGACTAATGTTGTATGCCAGGAGAGCATTCGCGCGCATCGAAGACAGCGACACCGTGCTCCCAAGCACTTGCTGGGCAAAATTCTGAAGTCCGTGCAGGACATTCTGTGTGACTGGCGACGCTGTGCTGACAGCCTGACCGTACATCGTAGTGTGAAAAATAGTCCGGTCAGTGAGCAGCGTGCCCATTATGGCAACACCGAAACTTCCGCCGATCTGGCGGATGACATTGAAAAGACCGGATGCCTGCGCAAGACGATCCTTCGGCACTTCGGCAAGGGACAGCGTATTGAGAGGAGTGAAAATCAGGGCCATCCCGAAACCGCGCAAATACAACGAGACCATGATGTCCGACGTCATCGAAAAAAGGGAGAGATACCGATTGACAAAGAGACTCAGCGCCAGCGCGGCGATCCCCACCGCGGCGACGATCTTCGGATTCGCCTTATCTGAAAGTATCCCGGAGATCGGTCCCATAACAGCCATAATTAATCCGAGCGGCAGGAACAGCGATCCGGCCTGAAACGCGGTGAAGCCGAGACCGTTCTGCAAATAAAGCGGCAGCAGGAACGTACTTCCGAACATTCCCATTCCGAAAATAAACAGGATAAGATTGGACATACCGAAATTGAAATTCTTGAGTAACCGCAGCTCGATGAGCGGATGCCGCATATTGAATTCGACCGATAAAAATATCACAAGTCCGATCAGAGACAACGCGAAGCAGCTGAGGATGAACGGTGAGGTCCAGCCTCCTGTGTTCCATGATGCATTTCCATCCGAAAGTGCGATCAGAAGTGGCGTGAGAAACAGTACTATGGAAAGGAAGCCTATGATATCGAAAGCGCGGCGCGACTCAGTTTTATATTCGCGCTGTATCATAAGCGTGGCAAACACGCCGACGACGCCGACGGGCACATTTATATCGAATATCGCATGCCAGGCGAAATTGTCGATGAGATATCCGCCCAATGTCGGGCCGAGAGAGACGGACGCGGCGGACGCTATCGCCCAGAAACCGAGTGCCAGTCCGCGCTTCTCGGGAGGAAACTCGCGAACCACAATCGCCATACCTACGGGCATCAATAGACCGCCGCCCACCCCTTGGAGCGCGCGGAACGCGATAAGCGCGGTCATATTCCAGGAGATCGAACAGAGAAGCGAGCCCACCGTGAAGAGCGCAAGTCCGATGGTGTAGGTTTTCCTGAAACCGAAATGATCGGCAATCCAGCCCGACGTCGGAAGAGAAACGGCAAAGGCCAGGAGGTAACCCGTTGCAATCCACTTCACGGTATCGATCCCGACACCGAAAGTGGCCATGACCTTGGCAAGCGACACATCCACGATCGTCGAATCGAGGACCACCATGAATGTCCCCATCATCACATTTGCGAGTACCCACCATTTGTACGACGGGTGCTCATGGTGCGGAACGCCGATA
>JAJYGB010000144.1:0-2449 GCA_021785235.1 Bacteroidota bacterium | reverse complement strand
GTCCGGAGCCGTTCGATCTATTTGAAGAGTGTCCATTGTTCTTCATTAAGTCTCTCTCTATATGAAAAAAGTTTCGAAAAAATATTGAATCAGCCTGGCCATTTCACCGGGTTTTGCATTATTCCATGGCCGCGATTTTCACATTGGACAGTGATTTCTTTCTCCGCAGGAAGAATATCGGTACGAGGCAGAGTATGGTGATCGCGCCTGCCAGCAGGAAAGCGTCGTTGACGGCAGACACGAACGCCTGCTTCATCACGTGGGCAACGACTAATGCCTTTGCGCTGACCGAAGACTTCTCGAACGAGCCGCCTATCGCGTGCTGGGAAAAACGAGCAAGACCGCGTATCACTTTCTGAAAAGCCGCCGAATGTTCGTCGACCTTGATGCCGTAAGATGCCGTGTGGAATATTACTCTTCGCGTAAGCAAGGTTCCGAAAAGCGCCACGCCGAAACTTCCTCCCACCTGCCTGATCACGTTGAACAAACCGGATGCCTGCGCCATCTTGTGCCTCGGGACATTCGTAAGCGCCAGGGTACTGAGCGGAGTGAACATCAGTCCCATCGCAAACCCTCTCAGGTACAGGGGAAGCATTATCTGCGAGTGCATCGAGAAAAGCGACAGAAAATAATTCAGGTACATGCTTGCGCCCAGGAGAACTATTCCGACGGCAGCTGGAATTCTCGCATCGACCCTGTCCGAAAGTATGCCGGCTACGGGCGCCATGAGTCCCTGCAGAATCCCGACGGGGAGAAATACGAGTCCCGCCTGGAATGGAGTGTAATTGAGAGAATTCTGCAGGTAGAGCGGCATAAGGAACGTGCTTCCAAACATCCCGAGACCGAATATGAACAGGACTATATTGGTGATTCCGAAGTTGAAGTCTCTCAGGAGCCGGAGCTCGATCAAAGGGTGATTCACAGTGAACTCGGCAACAAGGAAAACGACAAGACCGATCAGAGAGATCGTGAAGCAGGTTAAAATGAAGGTCGAAGTCCATCCTCCCGTATTCCAAGACGCGTTTCCATCCGCGAGTGCCAGGAGTAAAAAAGTCAGGAACACCGATACGGACGCGAAACCTATGAAATCGAATCCCCTCGTATGTTCAGTTTTGTACTCACGCTGGATGACCATCGTGGCAAGAACTCCAACGATACCGACAGGTATGTTCACAAAGAATATCTCGTGCCACGAGAAATTGTCGATAAGGTAACCGCCGATTAGCGGTCCGAAAGAGACCGATGCGGCTGATGCGATCGACCAGAAACCGAGCGCAACGCCGCGTCTTTCCGGCGGAAATTCGCGTGTGACAATCGCCATGCCGACAGGCATCAGGAAGCCCGCGCCGGCACCTTGTATGATGCGGAAGGCGATGAGTGTGTTTTCGCTCCAGGCCGTTCCGCACAGAAAAGATCCGAGCGTGAAAAGTAAAAGGGCAAAACCGTACGTGCGCTTGTAGCCGAAGTGATCCGCCACCCAGCCGGATGTCGGAAGCATCACTGCAAGCACGAGAAGGTAAGCGGTCATGACCCATTCGATCTTGTCTATCGCCACGCCGAAGTTAGCCATGATTTTCGGGAGAGCGACATTTACGATCGTCGCGTCCAGGACAGCCATGAAAGTGCCTATCATGATATTCCCCAGAACCAGCCATTTATATAACGGGTGGCTCCGGTGAAGTACCGACTTTTGCGCGCGGACAGAACCGGCATCCATGGCGAGTGACATGTGGTTACTTCACTCTTACCGAGACTTCCACGGACATTCCGGGGCGCAGGACAGGCTTCAGTCCGCTAGGCATCGACGGATCATCGATGGATATCTTTATGGGTACACGCTGCGTTACTTTCGTGAAGTTGCCAGAAGCGTTGTCCGGAGGTATAAGCGAGAACTCCGATGCGGTATAGCTGCCGATCTCGAAGACATGTCCGAGAAACTTCATGCCAGGGTAAGTATCAACGTTGATGTCGACTGGATCGCCTAAGTGAATGTGGCCGAGCTTTGTCTCCTCGAGGTTCGCCGTCACCCAGACGTTCTTCAGATCATATATTGTAAATACCGGCTGGCCCGGCTGAACGACATCTCCAGTCAGCACCCATCGCTTGGCGACAACGCCGTCGATTGGAGAGGTGACGACAGTGTTTAGAAGTTGGGCTTTGATGACTCCAAGCTGGGCGCGCGCCGCCGGTATCTTCGACTCGGAAATAGCGAGTTCAGCGCGTGCGGCTTGCAGCGCTTGCTGCGCGTGCTGGTATTGTTCCTTGGTGATGATGCCGCCTTTGTACTGCACTTCCGCGCGATTGAAATCGTCCTCGGCGCGGTTCACCTGCACCTGGGCGAGCGGAACGCTCTGTTCGGCGAGCTGGAGTCCTGCCTGAGCGGAAGCTTCCTCCGCGCGAAGATCACGGTCGTCAAGTCTGACGAGAACCTGTCCCGTTTTCACGGTAT
>JAJYGB010000527.1 GCA_021785235.1 Bacteroidota bacterium | reverse complement strand
TACATAATGCGGAAAATGCTCGCGTCCAGGAATCAGAATCAAGCCGGACAGAAGGAAACGATACGATGTGCTGTCTTCCGAAATTCTGCACGACCCATTTTCGAAGATGACACGCGCATTGTCTGTGGTGCTATCAGGCGCGACATCGTTTAGCGCAGCCGACTTTGCAATGTATCCCTTCCACACGGAATCGGGAGGGAGTTCGGATGGCTCCACATGCATCACGCCGACATCGCCGGGGGCCCCGCTGTGCGCACGGTACAAATCCATATACTTATTAATGCCGAGTTCCTCCACGAGGAACTTGTTATATAAACCCGCCGAGGGATAGCTCTGAGTCGCGTCGAGTCCCTCGAAATCATTCTTGTTCAGGAGCTGCGAAAGTTCGACGAACCGAGAGCGATACAGAAAACTCCCGACAGAGAGGAGCACGTTCGCATGCTGGCCGCCCCTCCCCCCGTACGCTACCGCGAATCCCTCCTGCAGGAAGGGGTTTGTATAAAGCGGCAGCCGGCGCAGTTTGTAGTTGATAAGGAGGTGCGTCAACTCGTGATAGTGGGTGTTGTACGTCGTGACGACCGCATCGTATGCCAGGTTGTACAGCCCGCGCGCGTGATAGCCCGTCATCCGCTCGATCTCGCTTTCATCCCTGCACATGTAGTAGTATATCTTCTCTCTTTCCAGCGTCCTCATATCGCGTTCATTGAGCCGGAGCAGTTCGGCCATACGACCAAGATAAGCCTCAAGCCGGCGGACGCAATACGAATTGAAGAGTGTGGTATCGCTTATGAAGAACCGGAAGTGCTTCGAGTCAATGACGGTCCAACTCCTTGCGAAGTAAGCGAGCGGAGATATGCATCGGTCGTTCTTGAAGTAGAAAGTCTTCGCGAAATTCAGCTTATCGATCGTGAAGATAACCCGTGCGTAATCTTCGCCGAGCGTGTCGACGGAGACGGAGTAACCGAGCCTGCGGTCATTCACGAGCCCTCTGACGCTATCATCTATGTCGTAAGAGATGAGGTTCTTGTTAGTCACACCGTAGTAGCTGATACCCAGGCGATGCGACGTTTCGAGGCTGCGATTCTCGAACCACGACGTAAGCGACTTCGGATCTCGCAGGAGTGCATCTACGAATTTCCCCGCCTGTGCTTGACCGAGAGTCTGCGAGAAAAGGGAGACCGGGACGAAGAGAAGTGCGACGATTTTCAGCATTTTATGCCTGCCCATCCTTCTTGAGTCTAAATTGCCATCAAGGGTTCGCAAGGTATATGGCGAAGAAGACGACCGCGGCGATCGCAAGCGGCCGAACCGACAATCGCCCGGCGCGCCGAAACAATATCCACAGCCCTGTCACCCAGATTGGGAAGAGGAAGAGATTCGCGGCTACCGCCAGCTGCAGAATGAGAGTCGTGACCGGAAGGTTAAGGTTCTTCTCGCCGGCCATGCGGATGAATTCAAGCGTCGGCCAGCCGTTTGCCGCCTGCCACACCAAATGCGGGATGAACATCGCCAACGCAATGGCGGCGGCTATGTACGGATATCGTGTAAGGAGGAGACGGCGGCGGGAAGTCAACAGAAGTCCCGCGAAGAGTCCGAATGAAAAGACCAGCATCGTGAGTTTCGTGTTGAGTCCGAGTCCGACAGCGATGCCGAGCAGGATCCACAGAAGCATCGTTCCTTTTTGAAGGACCAATATGAAGAGGTATGAGACGAGCGTGATGAAGAATATATCGTAAGCGTTCATCGACACGTAGCCGAACATTATCCAGAATGCGGAACCGCAGAGGATCGAAAGAGAGGCGAGCACGGCGGCGAAGCGTTTACCGCCGAGAGCACGGGCTATGGCGGCCGCGAGCAGAACCGTTCCGGCGCCTGCCAGCGCGGGGAAGAAGCGCAAAACAAATAACGACTTGCCGAAAACCAGGCTGAATCTTGTCACCCAGGCGATAAACGGCGGCTGGTCGACATATCCGAAGGCGAGGTGCTGCGCGCAGGCATAGAGATACAGCTCATCCGTGAAGATGCCGTAGTTGTTTGCCGTTGCCATAAGCAGGGCGAACGCTAAAAGCGCGAAGGCAACAGGTGAGAGCAGATAGCTGGCGGCCTTACCGAATTTCATTTGGAGTCTTCATTCTTGATATTCCCCTGTTGTCCGGCATTCGCGTGGGAAACGGTCGGGACGGCTGATGATAGCGATCTGGCTTCGGCTCCTTTCCCGTTGGGACAACGACGGGTTACATGTCAATTTCAGCCAACATTGGGCTCGTTTGCTGATGCTTCTGACTGAGCGCTCCGGAGTGAAACCGCACTAAGCAGCCGTGACAGGACTAGGAATGCCCCTCTCGTAAAACGTGATCCCCATGCGCTGAATGTGTTCCACCATATCACGGTCGTCAATGTTATTGAAAATGGACAGATCGATGGTGTACGGCAGGAGAAGGTCGTCAAGGTCATCCATGATCCGGTACAGCACCCGCAATGTGAGATCGGTCTTTCCGTATAGTGTTAGATCGATATCCGATCCGTTTCTATAATTCCCCTTCGCGCGTGAGCCGTAGAGCACGGCCTTTTCCACCTGGGGGTAGCGGGCCAGGACGCCGGAGATTGTTGTGATGGTCGATTCCTTCAGCCCGAAGCGAGTTGTCACGTCGCTTTCTTCCGGAATGTTTCCATTTTCGAGTGAAGCTTTTCAAATTCCGGGAAATACCGGTTTGCTATATCGGAAGCGATTTCCCTCGCAACAACCTCGTCATAGGTGTGAGTGGTCAGGGTTCTGCTCTTTATCATATCCATCCATGTTTCGCCGTCTTCAACGATGCCTCTCCTGAAT
>JAJYGB010000184.1 GCA_021785235.1 Bacteroidota bacterium | reverse complement strand
CTAACACAAATCATATCCGGTGATCTCTGATGGACCTCAGGAATCCCCGATTTGTTTTCGACGCGACACTTGAAATGTCCTAATCGTCATTTTTTCCGTAGGTCGACCCGAGCTTGGGGTCATCCTCCAGGCGAAGCGTCAACGTGAGATGGATAGGAGACGATTGATCCACCTGCGGAAGCATGAAGGACAGTAAAAGCATGACTCCCCTTCAAAACCGGATCCGACGGAGTCGGAGGCCGGTTTTGTGGGGCGCCCTTCTCTTTTTGTCCATTTTCTCTTGGGCGAGCAAGAGAAAATGGACAGGTAGAATTGTCACTGTACCATGAAAGAGCTGAGCGTTCTTTCTTTTCTCTTGATTGAAAAGATGGACCCGTATGTCGATCCAGGCTGCGGGCTAGTTCCAAGCGAAGCGTCATCCCGCGCGAGGTCCGCGCTTCGAGAGAAGAGCCTCACCGCCAAAGAGAAGCTGAACTATTACACGAAGAGACATTGAGGAAGAAAAGAGAATTACACGAAGAGAAGAGATGATTCTCTGTGTGACTCTGCTAAATGATAAGAGCCAAGGAGCGGCTGCCTCGCCCCTAAAGGGGCGACATGCCGAGGGGATTATGCCGTCTGCTATCGGTAACCTCGTCCCGCCGGATAGATGGCCGACCCGGGGCGGACTAAATCGTTCCGAACAATATTCCCGTTGCGCGTACCCCCTTTCCCCGTTCGCCCGGCGCTCCCGGCGCGAGACGGAACTCTGATACAGCACCGGCCATCACGCGCGGAAGTATCAGCACGCCCCGCGTCAAGTCGCGTCATATTCTTAACTGTGATGAGGGAGAGCTACTGTGTCGTTGCCGAAAGATCAATAGGGAGTTTTACGACAACAGGCATACTGTCACAGAAGCATCGACCGGGAGTTTAGCTCTCGTCGTTTGCGACGCTACTAGTGAAGAGGAGCACACCCGTTTTGACCTGACCCACTTTTCCCAGGTGGTCCCTGCCAGCCTCATTTGCCAATGCTTTCCTTATTGACATTTCGGATGCTCTGGCGTAACGTTCAGTCAGATAGGTCGGTGGGCATGCAAAATCAGGTGGAGAGTGGTACACCGGCTGATAGGGATTGAGACAACATTCGGAGCGATCCATTGCCTTGCATTGAGGAGGCGGGAAATGATCGGGCAGAAGCATATCGAGGTTTTGACCAATCCCGATCTCGGATTGGGACCCGAAGAGAGGTTTATTGGCTTCAAAGCGTCCTGCGCGGGGGGGTGCTAGATTGAGTGCCGAAAAGTTGAGTCCCCAGTTGCGCACCTCCGATTATGTAATCTATGTGAAGCTTCCCAGCTCCAGCGACTATTTAATCGTGCATGGATATACAGGGGCTGTCGACCTCGTAGATAAGCGTGTTGTATCATTCCTGAGAAGGCGCGAAATAACCGGCGGTGATCATAGTCGAAATGTCCTTTCGCCGGATAGTAGGACAATCGACACGCTTCAAAGGAGGGGCTATGTAACCATGAAGAGCGTGCAGGAGGAACGGAAGTATGTTTCGCGGCTCTCGAAGTCTTTCCATGAGGCGTCGCGCAGAAGGTCCGCGTTCTCTTTCTTCGTGGCATACGACTGCAATTTTAATTGTGGTTATTGCTTCCAACGAAATCAACTCCAAGCGAATTATCAATGGCCGAAAAGAGTTATCAGCAAGGTCTTTGTGAATAACGCGTATCGAGCGATGTTAAAGATCAACCCGATAAGATCTCTTCATGACAGTCGGATCATGCTTGTAGGCGGTGAACCTTTGATGGCCGGGAATCGCGAAATAATTTCATACATCGTCGAACAGGGACTGTCAGAATGCTACACCTTCGGCGCCATCACAAACGGCTATTCGCTCAATGATTTTGTCGGACTTCTTCAGCCGGGAAAGATTGAATTCCTCCAGGTGACCCTGGACGGAAACCAGCTGAGGCATGATAATCTGCGGCCCCATCTCAGTGGAGGAGGCACTTTCGCAAGAATAATGAATAATATAGGTCTAGCCCTTGCATCAGACGTCACCGTGAGCGTCAGAATAAATGTGTCGAATGAGATGGGCGACGATCTGCGCGAACTGAACGATGAGTTCTCCGGACTAGGGTGGTTTGATACAGGAAAATTCTCGGCTTATATCGCGCGCACGCGTTGCCGTGTAAGACGGTCGAATGTTAACGGTGGAGACACTGAAGAAGCAGCGGCAGATCAAGGGCATGATTTACACCGAGAAGTCTTGCAGCAAAGGAAAGTTTGTGCGCGTGAAAGGGAAGCTGATTCACTACCTTTTGCCGGAGGAGGGGAGGCGGGGGCAGCTTCGGCTCGCTCGAGTGAAGAAAGGAGTTTAATACACCCATCTTGGGGATCCATTGCCGATGGAGCAGTCGGCCAGAGGGCTGTCGATATTCAACGAGAGGACATCTGGGAGTCTTCACGATATCGCAACCGGATATATGCGTTTGATCCTGAACTGCGCAAAAGGATATCGAGAATGTTGAAGGGAGGCACGGGGCTTCCGCTGCGGGTGAATTTTTGCGGTGCGATGAATGGAATGATGGTGTTCGAGCCTTTCGGCAGGATTTACACCTGTCTCGAGACTGTCGGTCTGAGCAATTTCAGTGTCGGTACTTATGGTGATATGTTTTCTCTCGATTTCAAGAAGACAGAAAGCATGTGGTGGAATAGTCTTTATGAATCCCGTTGCCTCGACTGCCGGTATTTGTTTATATGCGGCCGTGGCTGTCCAGCAGGTTCGATTTTTCGGGACGATCTTGACCGCTCCGAGGTGTGCAGGGAATTCCCTGCTCTCTTAAGGCGAACTCT
>JAJYGB010000522.1 GCA_021785235.1 Bacteroidota bacterium | reverse complement strand
CCATCAGGATCACCAGGTCAAGAACGATAAAGTAATCGCGGACTTCTTCAAGGCGTTGAAAGACAATACCCTCCCGAGCGTTTCCTGGGTAATTCCGAATTTCAAAGACTCCGAACATCCACCCTCCCTTATCAGCACTGGGCAGGCGTATGTGACCAGGGTTATCAACGCCGTAATGAAAAGCAAGGAATGGGACAGCGTCGCCATCTTTCTCTCGTGGGATGATTGGGGAGGGTTTTACGATAACGTCCTGCCACCGAGCGTCGATGAGTTAGGGTACGGCCTGAGAGTGCCGGGCCTCGTGATCAGTCCTTACGCGAAGAAGGGATACATAGACCACCAAGTACTCTCCCATGAAGCCTATTTGAAATTCATAGAGGACGATTTCATGGGAGGTCAGCGCATCGATCCAAAGACGGACGGCCGCCCCGACTCCCGGCCCGACGTGAGAGAGAGTTTGCCGATACTTGGCAACCTGGTAAAAGACTTTGATTTCAATCAGCCCCCGAGGCCGCCGGTGATTTTGACGCCATATCCGAAACGCCACGAATAGACGGGGCACGACTAGTATGGGACACGCAGTGGAACACGATCTCTGAATGCTCGGCAGGCCATGCGACTAAACGCCGTTCAAATGTCGGAGGTGAAGTCTGAATCACCGAGAGGTCGCATCGGCACTCTCCACCCGCCCGAGATAAATGGGATGAAGAAGCGCGTCATTATCGGAATTATTTCAATAGCTTGGCGTGAAAGGGGTCGCAATTGATCTCGTGGTGATTTTAGCGAGACTTGACGACGCCATTATTGAAGACGCCCACCGTCCCAATTCGAAATCGGGTTGAGCGACAATTGTTATTTCGGTGGTCAGACGCGCGACAGCTTCCGCTGGAAGGGGGCGTCCTTACGACGCTCCCTCTCTCCTGTGAGATCCCCGTTAAGCGGCTCTTGAACCCGTCAACGCGGAGGACTTTTGTTACCCCACGGACTGCTTCAAGTTTGGCGTCTGTGGTTAGCACGCATAGGACCGCGGATTGTTGTATTTAAGAGTTTGTATTCTTAAAATGGGGCATTGAGCCGGACACCATCTCAGATCTTCAGAGGCATTTAGCGGTGTCAAATCGGCGGACATAGGTGATCAGGAGCGGCGACTTCGCCAAGCACCTCATGAGACGCAGGCGTAAAGCTCTATGATGCCTCCGCGGACCGATCAGATTTCACATTTTCTCCGGCGTCCGCAAGACCACTTCCCGCTCCAGAATTCAGTCGAATATGCCACACGCGCGCATATATATTTTTGGCGAGGAGCGCGGCCCTTCTCTGAGCCCCGAGGTTCGTACGTGCTGCGAAAATATGCTCGCAGGAGAAAAGAACGTAACCCCACATGCGCCACGCCGCTATAGACGAGAAGGCCGGCGCCGAACAGGCGGAGGTACGCGAAACGTGCCAGCCAACAATCTCCAGGTCCTGTTTGGAATCCTTCTCGTACTAACGCTTTCGGCGCGAGCGTTCTGTCAGGAAGGCAATTACAGTTTCACGCGCATCGGAGTCGAGCAGGGACTCCCCACCTCCATAGTTTACTGTATTTATCAGGATAGCAGAGGCTTCATGTGGTTTGGAACCACCGGCGGCTTGTGCAGATACGACGGCTACAATTTCAAGATCTACGATCAAACTCCCATCTATGCCGGTTCGATGTTCGTCGAAGACAGGCGAGGTTCTCTCTGGTTTATCCCGGCGGGAGGAGAATTACGTCGACTCGATTTGGTTACCGACAAAGTCACTCGCTATAATATCGGTCTAGGACACCGCACCTATGTAATATCAATGGACTCCGCCGGCGATATATGGGCAGGCACAATGGGCGACGGGCTTGGAAAATATTCCCCCTCTTCGGATTCCTTTCTCGTATACAGGCATCATCCCGGGCTTGCCGAAAGCATCTCCAGCGACAGTATCTGCGCGATCCATCAGGACTCTGAGGGCAATCTCTGGATCGGAACCAAACGCGGGTTGGACAAGCTTCTCAGCGGGGCGGGCGGATTTGTTCATTGCGAACAGGTCGGTAGAAATCCGGTTAACTCAATCGCTGAGGAGAAAGACCGATCGCTCTGGCTGGCAACATCTGACGGAGTCTGCAGGTTTGACATTGCCACGGGAAATCTAGCGCGTTACCGGAATGCCGATCCCGCGCTCAACAGCTTCCATTTAATCTACTTCACCTTCGGGGGTAAAATACTGGTCGTTGCCGGGGACGGCCGCCTGGAGCGCTTCGACAGGGCAACGGGACAATTTCAATTGATAAGAAGGGATTCCGGACAACCGGTTTTGGCAGTCGCAACAACGGTCGATTGTTTTTATGAGGACCGGCAGCATAGGCTCTGGGTGATGACATCCCGAGGGCTGGGTTTGATGGACAGAAGGGACGGAACCGTTCATGTACTTGAACGCGATGAGAATAAACCGCACGCTATGCCGGAAGGTTACGTAACTGGCATGATTGAAGATTCGGCTGGTAACCTCTGGTTTGGAACCCAGACTGGAGGAATCTGCTTCCTTGATCATGTGGGCAACGCTTTCCTGTACATCTCAAAGAGCCCGTCCGAAAGGGTCAATTTAAGTCACGCCTCTGTCAACGCTGTCATCGAAGACAAGTCGGGTATCGTCTGGGTCGGTTCGCTGCACGGCCTGGACAGGCTCGATTTGTCTGCCGGAACCAAGACTCACTATGACGAGAACACGGCTGACCCAGGTGGATTAAGGAACGGTAGGATACTCAAATTGCTGCAGGATTCTTCGGGGCTAATCTGGATCGGGACTTCCGGAGGACTCTGCATGCTCGACACGGC
>JAJYGB010000581.1 GCA_021785235.1 Bacteroidota bacterium | reverse complement strand
GGCGATTCGGCTGTCGAGGCGGCAGCAGGACTGGCCCTGCAGAAGAACAACACCGTAACACTTTCTTACAGGCGTGAAGCGTTCACCCGCTTGAAAGAGCGCAACCTTCGCCATGTGGAGGAGCTGAAGACAAAGAACAAGGTGCATGTGATATTCAATTCTGAAGTCAAAGAGATCAGGGATCGGTCAGCGGTACTGACAACTCCCGCCGGGGAGATCGAGATGCCGAACGATTTCGTTTTTATTTTCGCAGGAGGGGAAATGCCGTTCGAGCTCCTGAGAAAGATCGGCGTAAGAACTCAGATGCAGGAGATTGAGCCGGCTATCGTCTCCTGAGCAGGAGGCATCGTGCACCGTCCGGAAACCGCCGGCTTCTATATCTTATCGACAGCGGTAATTTCATGCACAACCCGCAGCACTTCTTCGGCCTTGTAAGGTTTCTGAATGAAGTGGACGATATTTTCCCACTCCAATCTGGACTTGACTTCCGGGTCGATGAAGCCGCTTGCTATCGCGATTCTCGCGCTGCCTGAAATCTTCCTGATAGTACCGACCACTTCCTCTCCGCTCATCTTCGGAAGCCCGAGGTCCATTATGACAAGACCGATCATGTCCTTGTTCCTTAAGAAAGCGGTCACCCCATCTTCGCCGTCGGTCGCAACAAGGACTCTGTAACCCCTGGATGTCAGAATGGACCGGAGCAGCTCTCTCAACATCTCCTCATCTTCGATTACCAGAATTGTCTCGCCTTCTCCATCAATGTTCTCGCCGTGCTCTTGACCGATTTCGCTTTTCACGAGCGAGCGTTCGAGGGCCGGAATATAGATCCGGAACGTTGTGCCTTTTTCCGGT
This sequence comes from Bacteroidota bacterium, assembly GCA_021785235.1. Next base: position 2,002 of record JAJYGB010000581.1, on the reverse strand, counting down.
TCGCTGGTGACGTCTATAAATCCCCTATGGCTTTCCACAATCCCGTAGACAACCGACAAGCCCAGGCCCGTCCCCTTGCCGACTCCCTTCGTCGTGAAAAACGGCTCGAATATCCGCTGCCGGGTAGCTTTGTCCATCCCGGTTCCGGTGTCGCTTACCCGGAGCTCGACGTAGTCAGCACCCGCCGCATGGGGGTGAGCCGACGCAAGGCTGGAACCAGGGACCACTCCGGTTGAAATCAGAAGTTTACCGCCCTTGGGCATTGCGTCGCGAGCATTCACACAAAGATTGAGGAGAACCTGGTGAATCTGGGTGGCATCCGCCAGCACCGGCGGAAGACCTTTTTTTAGATCGGTGTGGAGCTCGACGGTCCTGGGAAAGGTCTCTGTCACGAGTTTCTCAATATCTGTCACGGCGTTATTGAACGACAGGGATTCGAATGCGACATCGGTCTTTCGTGCGAAGGTCAGAAGCTGCCGCACAAGCGATTTGCCGCGATCGGCTGATTTGGCAATGGCCTGAATACCACGGTCGAACTTCACCTGGTCAAAGGGCGATTGCCCTATCAGATCCGAATAGCCGATGATGACCCCCAGGATGTTATTGAAATCGTGTGCGATGCCGGCAGCGATGTTCCCGAGGCCTTCCAGTTTTTGTGTCTGCATAATCTGGCGCTCTAGTGCCCTCATCTCGGTTATATCCTTCGCCATTCCGGAAATCACTTCCCCGTCCAGCGAAGCGCTGAGAAGCACGTTCCTCGCCCTTCCGTTCTTCGTGACCAGCTCGACCTCTCTGTTCTTCCCGGTTTTGCCGGAGGTCCTCAGCTCTTGCAGAAAATTGTTCATCTCCTCGATGTTCCTGTACAAAGAGGACGAACTTACTGACATCATTTCCAGTGGAGAATCAAACTCCAGCATGTCGGCCATGGCCTTATTGGCGTAGACTATCTTCCCGCTCAGGTTGATCTTATACACTCCGATCAGGGCGTTCTCCACTAATTCCCTGTATTTCTTCTCCGACTCGGTTATCTCCTTTTCCATCGACTTCCGCTCGGTAATATCGCGGGCAACCCAGATTACGGATTTTTCAGTCATCGGCGAGACGCTCGCCGCGCGCCACTTATCTTCCCCGCCGATCATCAGCGAATACTCGAGTGTTTGCGTCTTCGCGGTGCGGAGTGTCTCCCTCACCACGCTCAGGAAAAGCACCGCCTGTTCCTCCGGAAGTACATCAAAAAGCGTCTTGCCGACCATCTCGTCTGCCGGTACTAACAGAAGCGAAGGATCGGTCGGCGCAACTTTGATATATCTGCCATCGGCATCAATGGACATGACGACGTCGTTCATCGATTCAAAGAGCGCACGCAGTTCAGCTTCAGATTGTCTCAGTGCTTCGTCGACCGCGCGCTTTTCGGTAACATCTACCCCGACCCCGACAAGTCCGATAATCTCATCGCTCTTGTCCCGGAGTGGGACCTTTGTCGTCAGGAGCCAATGCTCCGTTCCCTTAGCGTCGATGACAAGTTCCTCCCTGCCCAAAACAGGCCGCCCTTCGAGAATTACCTTTCGATCGTCTGCGAAGAGTTTCTCGGCCACTTCTTGCGGATAAATGTCAAAATCGGTTTTCCCTACGATCTGTGCTTCAGAGGTTAATCCGGCGAAGCGCTGCACGTCGACCGGGTTCGCAATCACCTTCCTGTAATTCCTGTCCTTCACATAGATAGCATAGGGGAAATTATCTATGAGCGTCCTCAACAAGATTCTTTCCTTTTCCACCTGGTCCTCGGCGCGCTTGCGCCCGGTGATATCCCTTAACACGCCGTCGACGCGAATAAGATTGGCTCCATCGTAAATTGGAATGGAATAATCCTCAATGAACAGCCTCGAGCCGTCTTTGCATTTCCACCATTGCTCCCAAACCGGCGGGGAGTCAATCCGTTCACGCTTCATCTCATTTAAAACGGGATCTGGTTTAAACTGATCTACGCCCTCGATGACAGTCT